>NZ_JBBKBX010000016.1:0-90608 GCF_037890365.1 Blautia sp. HCN-20427
TTTAAATCGAAACCATGTACGATTTTCCGGTGTATGCACAAGCGATTAATAAGAACATGAGATGTATTTAAATATAACGTTTGCAATAGCTGTGAGGACGTTTTCCACGATTAATAAGAACACGAGATGTATTTAAATTCTCCTGTTGTGTTTGTCTAAGTAAATTCTATATCCGACGGTAAGCCAATGCAAGCAAAAGGTCTTTGCATTGGCTTGAAATATGGGCGCAAGAGGAGTTTGCGAGAATGAAACAGAGAAAGAAAAGTAATTCGGAAGGACGTTATTTGTCAAACAACATTCGTTTAGCAAAAGTATTGCGGTATTCAGAGGGAGAAAGTCCAGTTACAGATTTATAAGTTCTGGTAAAGTTGTGGTTGTCTAAAAAACCCAATTCCCGGGATATTTGAGAAATGGATTTGTTGGTATCTGTAAGCATAAAGTTAGCCGCATCAATCTTTATAGAAAGAATAAACTGCTTCAGAGGAGTGCCTGTAATAGAAGCGAATAAGTGGGAAAGGTATTTTTGATTGTAGCCAAAATGGGCGGCAATTTCAGCCACTTTCAAATTTTTTGACACATTGAGTTTTATATAGTCGACGATATCGTAATAAAGCTGTTTTTGGACATCTTTAATGCTGCTGACCCTTTGTGCCCGGATGTAATATTGACCATAAAGTTCCATAAGAATACTGGTTGTCATGGCATTCAGCCCGCATGCAGGATAATTATTTTTGACCTCATCCTGGAGTTGTTTCATGAGGATTACAACTTTTTCCAGGTTTGGAATAGAGCCATGTCTGGGAACAGGGATTGTTTTGCTGGAGGTGACAATGTAAGCCAAAAGCAGAGCGTCAGGGATTTCCTTTGGGCAAGGATTCTGTCCCGTAACAAAGTGCAGCCAGTAAAAAGAACAGTCTGAAGGGCGAACCCCCTTTCTGATACCGCCTGGTGGGAGCAGAAGGAAATCTCCTGTTTCGACAGTAAAGGCTTCTCCCTGATAGGAAATATAAAGAGTACCTTCAGTCACAACGAAAAGTTCATAATCTTTCAAAGGACTCTCCTGATGTATCCAATGGGGGGAGGGAGCCTGAAATTTGCCCGTAAATATATATTCGTAAACAGTATTAGATGGTAATTCAAATACATGCATAGTTCGCTCTCCTTCTGTGCAATTTAATACAAACATTATAATATGGGGCTTGATAAATAACAAGTTTCCTTATGACACCAAATATAGAGTAAACGGAAAAAGGTTAAATTGTAAACTGACAAAATGACACTAAAAATAGAAATAAAACAGAGCATTACATAAAATAAAAAACAGAAAAATATGCAATAGTAACAAAAAATAAGCCGAAAGTACAAAGAAAAACTGAAAATGAGGAAATGGTAAGAAAAAGTGTCAAAATGGAATAAGTGTCAGGTTTCAAAAAGTAAGATGTGACAAAATGACACCTTTTGAGAAATAGTGATATTTACGAAAAGGAAATCCAACGCTATAATGACCCTACATTTAAGAGAGGGGGCAGCAGCGGTGAGTGACAAAGTAAAGAAAGCAGTAAGAGATTTTCCCTATGGAACAGTTAAAATAAAAGAGAAATATAAGGAAAATGCCTTCAAGCGGGAATTGATTTATTTACGTTCGCTGGATTGTGACAGGCTTATGGCTGGGTTTTACGAGACAGCAGGACTTACGCCTAAAAAAGAACGGTATCAAGGCTGGGAAGTGACGGAAATTCAGGGACATACGTTGGGACATTATTTAACAGCAGTTTCTCAGGCCTATGGATACACGAAAGATGAAGATTTATTGGAACGCCTTATATATATGTCTGCGGGGTTGGAAGAATGTCAGAGAGAGGACGGTTTCTTATTTGCCAGCCCGGAGAAAATTTTTGACAGGGTAGAGCAGAAGAAACCTGCCTGGGTTCCATGGTATACCATGCATAAGATTTTAAGCGGCTTACTTTCTGTTTATACATATACGAAAAATGAAACAGCAAAAAAAGTAGCAGAGAATCTGGGAAAATGGATTTCCCGGCGCTGCCTGGGCTGGTCAGAAGATGTTCGTAAACAGGTGCTGGCTGTGGAATACGGCGGCATGAATGACTGTTTGTATGAGTTGTATAGCATTACACAGAGAGAAGAGTTTTTAAAAGCGGCACATCAGTTTGATGAAATGCCTCTGTTTCAGCAATTATACGAAGGAAAAGATATTCTAAATGGTCTCCATGCAAACACTACAATTCCTAAAGTGCTGGGTGCGTTAAAAAGGTATTGTGTGTTGGGCGAAGAAGAGAAGTTTTATCTGATTGCAGCAGAGAAATTTTGGGACATGGTGGTTTCTCATCATTCTTATGTGACAGGGGGGAACAGTGAGTGGGAACATTTTGGGAAACCGGATATTTTGGATGGGGAACGAACCTCCTGTAATTGTGAAACCTGCAATACTTATAATATGCTGAAGCTTTCAAAAGCGCTTTTTGAAATTACCCTGGAGAGAAAATATGCAGATTTTTACGAAAATGCATATTTGAATGCTATTTTGTCTTCCCAAAATCCGGAAACAGGAATGACTACATATTTCCAGCCCATGGCTTCGGGATATTTCAAAGTATACAGCACTCCTTATGACAGCTTTTGGTGCTGTACCGGAAGCGGTATGGAGAATTTTACAAAACTTACAGAGGGGGCTGCTTATAAAAGTGAGGATACCATGTATATCATCCGCTGTGAGAACTGTCAGATTTACTGGAAAGAAGGGGGAGTGAAGCTGGCTGTTACCTGTGAGCAGAAAGAAAATGCCTACCAGGTAAAGATTCAGGTGACAGAGAATAGTCGGGTCATGAAGCAGCCAAAAGTCCGGCTGCTGATTCCGAAATGGAATAAACAACAGCCAGCAATAATGGAAAATGGTATTTCGGCTGTGACAGAAAAGGAATGGATATTGTTAGAACGGGGATTGGAAGAAGGACATAGTGTTGTGATTACTTATACGATGGAACTGGAGTGTAAGGTTTTACCGGATAATGTTCATGCGTGTGCATTTGTCTACGGGCCTTATGTGTTGAGCGGGGATATGGGAAAAGAGAAAATGGAAGAGACTTATACAGGTGTGAATGTATTGGTTCCCCAGAAAGAAATACTGCTTCCAGATTATATTGTGTTAAAAAAAGAAAGCTTAGAAGAATTTTACCGGAATCCCGGATATTTTCTAAAAAAGACCCCTGGAAAAATGCAGTTTACTTTGGAAAATCAGGAGAAGACGCTAATTTTTACTCCTCATTATCTGCGCTATCAGGAGCGTTACGGGATTTACTGGATGGTTTATCCGGAGGGCTCCAAAGAACTGAAGGCCATTAAAGAGCGGGAAGAAAGAAGATACAGACTGAAACGAGAGCAGTTGGACGTACTCCCGGTGGGAAATGACCAATATGAACTTGCACATCACATTCAGGGAGAATTTACAGATTCAGATATAGTAGACGGACATTCGGCCAGGTATTGCAGGGAAAAGGGATGGTTTTCCTATGAAATGCAGGGTGAGAAAGATGGAGCTGTTTTATGCATGACTCTTTCCGGAAGAGATAGGGGAAGCGTCTTTACGCTTTTTGCTTCCGGAGGTTTTCAGCAGGATATTGACGTACCAAAACAACAGGAAGAATTTGGGGTTTTAGAGATTCCGCTGGAGAAAGGTTGTTTTTCAGAAGAGGGAAAAGTCCGGTTGAAGTTCCAGTGCAAAAAAGGGGTGTGCCGGATTTTTGATGAGTTGTATTTAAAGAAAAAAGATTAAACATTAAGGAAAGCGAGGAAAAGGTATGAAGAAAAAAGCAGTATCTATGTTGTTGGCAGGGGTTATGGTTGTGAGCATGCTGGCAGGCTGTGGTAAAGGCGGCAGCAGTGAACCGGAAAAGACAGCAGATGGCAAAACAAAATTAAAAGCATTGTTTGTATCTCATTCGGCGACCCAGGATGTAGAAGACATGAAATGGGTTCAGAAATTAGAAGAAGAGGCCGGTGTGGAGATTGAGTGGGAACAGATTCGTCAGGATTGGGAAACTGTAAAATCTACCAGATTTGCTTCCGGAGATATCCCGGATTTGCTTTTTAATGCAACCAATGCAGCTGATTATACGAAATATACAGGATTATTTGAAGATTTGACTCCTTTAATCGAGGAAAACGCGCCCAATATACAGGAAATGTTTACAGAAGTTCCGGATACAAAAGTTCTGGCAACAGCAGGAAACGGAAAAATCTACAGTATTCCCAAGATGCAGACCGTATGGCCGGAAACTAACACGGTATTATTCCTGAACAAAACATGGCTGGATAATCTGGGGCTGGAAGTTCCTACTACGTTTTCAGAATTTGAAGAAGTCTTAAAAGCCTTTGAAAAAGAAGATGCTAACGGAAATGGAGACCCCAGTGATGAAATTCCATTAGACTACAATGCATATGGCGGAAACAATGCCTGGTTTAACTCTGCCTATTCTCTGTTAAAACTGCTTCCGTCTCTGGGCATCCAGCTTACAGACATTGGAACAGACGGATACTTTGTAGAAGATAAAACAGTAAAATGTTACGCTATTGATGAACGCTATAAATCTTTTATTAAGACAATGAATCGTTGGTACTCAGAAGGTCTGATTAACAAAAATGCCATTACGAATGACTATTCTGCTTATCAGTCTTTATCCAGAGGAAATGAAAATGGAGAAGCTCTGGTAGGTGCATGTTTTGGATGGGAGGAGACAGATAAATTTGGCACTTTGTCAGACCAGTATATTGCAGTAGCTCCTTTGGTTTATGATGATGGAGTGAAGGCGGGCACTTATGAAACTTACTGGAATTATGATATGGATCAGTTGAATATGCAGGCGGACCGTGTGGCTATGAGCGCAAAATGTGCAGATAAAGAAGCTGCTATGAAATTTATTGATGGTTTCTATGACCAGACAAAATCCGTCGAAGTTCTGTTTGGTGGCATTTCCGATGGATGTGTGGAAAAAGTAGATGATAATCATTATAAAGTGCTGCCGCCGCAGGACGAAGAGATGGACCCGGGAACCTGGAAATGGACCAGTACATTTGCTGATTTTGGACCTTTGTATATCCGTGAAGATGTGGAGATTGAAATGTCTCAGGATATGGAAAACGCCTTGAATGAGAGAAGTGTTTATGAAGAGGCATTATCTAAAAATAACGAAAATATTTATTATCCGCAGCTCTTTATGAAATATACGGATGAAGAACAGAATACAATGGCCATGAACCAAGCGAATATCAATAATATTATTGATAACAAGTGGTCTTTATGGATTACAGGAGAAGCTGATATTGATGCAGAATGGAATTCTTATGTACAGAGTGTTAAAGATGCAGGACTTGAAGAAGTATTGAAGATTCGCCAAAATGCATTTGATAATTATTTAGGAGAATAAGAGCAAAAGGGCTGCTGCATAAACTGCATATCCATGCGTGCTGCAGCCCTTTCCGTATTTCTTCTGGATTGAACAGAAAGGGAGAGGTAGGATGAAAGCAAAAAAATATTTTTATAAAAACTGGCAGTTGTGGGTGATGCTGTTTCCGGCTATGCTGTACATTTTTATTTTCTGTTATGTTCCTATGTACGGTATTCAATTAGCTTTTCGTGATTATGATTTTACGAAAGGAATTGCCGGAGGGGCGTGGGCCGGGCTGAAATATTTCAAACAATATTTTGAAAGTCCTATGTTTTTGGTAACTTTAAAAAACACCTTTTTCATTGCTTTTGCCAGTATTGTAGTCGGATTTCCGGTTCCTATTATTCTTGCCATGGTAATTAATCAGCTTCGGAATAAAAAGTGGAAAAGGGTCGTACAGACAACGGTTTACATTCCTTATTTTATTTCAGTAGTTGTTATGGTATCAATTCTGCGTATTATGCTGGCTGATGGAACAGGTGTTATTGATGGATTTTTAAAAGGGATTCATCTGGTAAACGAAAATATCAATTTAATGGGGTCAGAAAAAGCCTTTATGCCAGTATATGTGCTGTCTGGTGTATGGCAGACCATGGGATGGAACAGTATTATTTTCATTGCAGCTTTGTCATCTGTGGATACGCAGTTGTATGATGCATGCAAAATTGATGGTGCGAACCGTTGGCAGACCATGCTTCATGTAGACCTTCCGGCAATTCTTCCTACCATTATGATTGTGCTGATTCTGAATATGGGAAATATTCTCAATGTAGGGTTTGATAAAGTGTTTCTGATGCAGAACAGCTTGAATCTTGGTGCTTCCCAGGTTATCTCTACTTATGTATATACCGTGGGTATTAAATCCACTCAGTTTAGCTTTGGTGCGGCTGTTGGTTTGTTTAATACGGTGATTAACTTTGTGTTCTTGATAGTAACCAATCACCTGTCTAAAAAGGTGACAGGAACCGGATTGATGTAGGGGGTAATAGAAATGTCAGGAAAAAGAAATGTAATCAAAGAGAAATCAATGAGTGACCGGATTTTTAATGCGGCGGTACTGATTTTGAGTATTGTGGTTTTTATTATTATCGTATATCCTCTTTGGTTTGTCATTATTGCATCTGTCAGCAATTCAAATTTGGTAAATCAGGGTAAGGTAATCTTCTGGCCAAAAGATATTAATTTTTACGGATTTCAGCAGATTCTTCAAGATACGCGTATTTGGAAGGGGTATTTGAACACTATCTTTTATGTAGTAGTTGGAACTGCTTTGAATATGGCGGTTACCATGCCTGCGGCCTATGCTTTATCCAGGCCGGATTTTAAAGGCAGGGGAAAGATTATGTTTTACTTTGTATTTACCATGTTTTTCAGCGGAGGCCTGGTGCCTCTTTATATGACAATCAGTTCTTTAGGATTAATCAGCACAAAGACCATTCTGGTTGTTATGGTGTTAGTAAATACTTATAATCTGATTATTGCAAGAACATTTATTGAAAGTTCAATACCAAATGATTTATACGAAGCGGCGGTCATTGACGGGTGTTCTCACTTTAAATATTTCTTTTCTGTGGTACTTCCGCTTTCCAAGGCAGTGATTGCAGTCCTTATTTTGTACTATGCAGTATATCACTGGAATGATTTCTTTAATGCTTTGATGTTTAACAGCAATAATGACAATGACCCCTTACAGATTGTTTTGAGAAGTATTCTTCTTTTGAATGAGGCTTTTGCCAACGGAACCGGAGCCGGGGCCGGAGGTTATGGACAAATGTTTGCAGAACAGGTAAAATATGCCGCAATTATTGTATCTACCTTGCCGATTTTATGTGTTTATCCATTTATCCAGAAATACTTTGAAAAGGGAGTTATGATTGGTGCTGTAAAAGGATAATAAGAAAAGCGGTTTAGTGAAAGGAAAGAATTGTCAGAGGAAGACTGTGAGGAGAAGGATTATGGGACGAATCAGCAGAGCAAACAATAAGTTAATATGGACCTTTAATGGAGAGAAAATGGTAATAGAACCCTGGGGCAGGAACAGCTTACGGGTACGCAGTACTATGATGGGCGATATACAGGAAACAGATTATGCCCTGCTTCCTATAACAAAAGCAGCCGGGGCTGTTGTGGAAATCACCCAACACCAGGGAGTGATTATCAATGGGAAAATCAAGGCGGTTTTGACGGAAGACCCTTGGTCAAAAACAGGTACGATTGCTTATTATAACCAGGAGAACCGTCTGCTTTTGGAGGAGCAGGGCTGGCATGGGGCTTTGAATCTCTATGCCAGAAAATTCAAACCGATTCTGGGAGGTGATTATAGACTGACTGTTAGTTTTGAAAGTCAGGAAGAGGAAAAATTGTTTGGAATGGGGCAGTACCAACAGGAAGTCATGGATTTAAAATATTGTTCTCTGGAACTGGCACATAGAAATTCCCAGGCCAGTGTGCCTTTTCTGCTATCCAGTAGGGGGTATGGCTTTTTGTGGCATAATCCGGCAGTGGGAAAGGTGACTTTTGGGAAAAACGTAACGCAGTGGGAATCCTACAGTACGAAACAATTGGATTATTGGATTACAGCGGGAGATACCCCTGCCGAGATTGAAGAGGCCTATGCGGAAGCTACGGGGAAGGTGCCTATGATGCCGGAATATGGTCTGGGGTTCTGGCAGTGCAAACTGCGGTACTGGAATCAGGAACAGGTTTTAAATGTGGCTCGGGAATATAAAAAAAGAAATATTCCTTTAGATGTCATAGTGATAGATTTTTTTCATTGGCCAAGAATGGGGGATTTCCGGTTTGATGAGAAGTTTTTTCCGGATCCAGAGGCTATGAATAAAGAGTTAGAGGCCATGGGTGTGAAATTGATGGTATCTGTATGGCCGCAAATTGACTTAAGAAGCGAAAACTTTGAAGAAATGAAGGAAAGAAATTTATTGGTAAAGCCGGAGATGGGGGTAAACATATCCATGACCTTTGGGGGTGATAGCCTTTTCTTTGATGCGACAAATCCGGAAGCCAGAAAATTTGTGTGGGAAAAATGTAAGAAGAATTATTATGACCACGGTATTCGGATTTTCTGGTTAGATGAAGCGGAACCGGAATTCGGAGTTTATGATTTTGAGAATTATCGTTACCATATGGGACCGAATGTCCAGGTGGGAAATATTTATCCTCAAATGTATTCCAGAACTTTTTATGAGGGTATGGAAAAGCAAGGACAGAAGAATATTGTCAATTTAGTTCGCTGTGCGTGGGCGGGAAGCCAGAGATATGGGGCTTTAGTGTGGTCCGGAGATGTACATTCTACTTATGAAGATTTGCGGAAACAGATTTGTGCAGGGCTTCATATGGGATTAGCAGGAATTCCATGGTGGACTACAGATATTGGAGGATTTGCAGGAGGAAATCCTAAAGATGAAAGATTTCGGAAGCTGTTGGTCCGTTGGTTTGAATATGGGACTTTCTGTCCGGTTATGCGGCTTCATGGAGACCGTATGCCTGCATCTATGCTACCGGGCAGTGATGGACTGCCTAATTGTCACACCGGGGTGGAGAATGAGGTATGGAGTTTCGGAGAGACGGTTTATAAAATTTTGAAAAAATATATTTCGTTCAGAGAATGTATGAGAGATTACACAAGAGAGTTTATGAAAGAGGCACATATAAAAGGAAGTCCTGTCATGAGAACCATGTTTTATGAATTTCCGGATGATGAGAAGGCCTGGGATGTGAAAGAACAGTATATGTATGGCAGTGATTTGTTAATTGCGCCCATGGTCTACGAAGACGCGGAGTGGAGAAAGGTGTATCTTCCGAAAGGGGCAAGATGGACGGATCTTCATACAGGGGAAATTTTCGAGGGCGGACAGGAAATTCTCACAGACGCACCGCTGGAGAAGATTCCTGTATTTATTCGTGATGGAAGACATCCGGAGTTTATAGGAAAAATCCTGAACATGCATGATAAGCCTTGATAAAAAGGAGTTACAAAATTATGGGAAGCGGTATGGATTTTATTTATCTGTCGGAGGATGATGGCATGACACAGGCAGAGTTGCCCGGCGGCGTATCGTTCTTGCTTTTTTCTGTTTTTCATGCTATACTACCAATCGTTGTAAAGCCCATAAAAAACAAGGTCTTATAGGGCAATTTAATCGAGTGTTCGCGACCTTCCACTCGTAAAACAAAACTAAAGGAGAAAACAGAATATGAAAAACAAAAGTGTAACCTTTTTAACCCAGGCAGCCATGATTGCTGCTATCTATGTGGTGCTGACTATGATATTTGCACCTTTCAGCTTTGGGGAAGTGCAGGTCCGGGTAGCAGAAGCTTTGACAATTCTGCCAATTTTTACACCTGCGGCAATTCCGGGACTGTTTGTAGGCTGTCTTATAGGCAACATCACCGGAGGCGCAGTTCTGCCGGATATTATTTTCGGAAGTATTGCAACTCTGATTGGTGCAGTAGGTACTTACCAGCTTAGAAAATGCCACAGAATCATCGCAGTTCTGCCTCCTATATTGGCAAACATTGTGATTGTTCCTTTTGTACTGCGCTATGCTTACGGCATTGTTCTGCCGATTCCGTTTATGATGCTTACGGTTGGAATTGGTGAAGTGATTTCCTGCGGAATTATGGGAAATATCCTGGCTGTGGTGCTGGGCAAATACAAGGGACGTCTTTTTGTATCTGCCAGGGGCTAAACAGGGTTTGAAATTATAATATAAGAGAAAAGCTGCTGTATGAAACATATCAGGTAAATACCGGATAGTTGTTTATGCAGCAGCTTTTTGAAAGATTACAGAAACATTTTACAAGGGACTATTTTTTGTTTCTGTTGATTTTCGCCCATGCTTCGTCGTCAAATCTGCGGTCTTTAAAGTAAAAAGGTCTGTCAGCGTCTGTAATTTCCCGGATAACACGGCAGGGATTTCCTGCGGCACATACATTGTCGGGAATATCTTTTGTTACCACACTTCCGGCGCCGATTACCACATTATTTCCAATAGAAACACCAGGGAGAATGACACAGCTTCCGCCAATCCAGACGTTGCTGCCAATAGTGACGGGAATTCCGTATTCATAGCCGGAATTTCTGCTTTCCGGGTGGATGGGGTGTCCGGCGGTGTAGATGGAGACGTTGGGACCAAAGAGCACATTGTCTCCAATAGTGATTTTACCTACGTCCAGCATAATGCAGTTAACATTTGCATAGAAATTTTCGCCTACCTCAATATGGTTTCCGTATTCACAGTGGAAAGGCGGCTCAAAATATATATTTTCTTTGTGTTTTATACCGGTACGGGCAATGCAGTCCATGCCCTTCTTCATATCAAAAGGCATAACAGCATTGTATTCTTTTACCGCTTTTTTCGTTTCCAACTGTTCGCTGGTAACGGATTCGTCTGAAAAATATGCCATTTCGTGGTCTCTTCTGTATCTGTTATCCATAACAACCTCCCACATAAAAAATTTGTAAATACAGTTTCAGTATAGGCGTTTTATACTGAGAAATCTAACACTTTTTTCACTTATAGTTGCACAATCCTTTTCAAAATATGCCAATCATTTACTTTGACATCTATATCGCAGTATGATAAACTAAAATCAATTATGGAATCTTATACCCTCAACAACAGATTATAGATAAGAATACATATTTGAAACTATATACCAATCAAGAAGTTACAGAGGTGAAAAAATTGGACAAAAACGAGTACAGGGCAAAACTTGATGAAATTACGGACCTGGTCGACAGACAAGACTACAAGGGTGCCCTCAAAATTGTTGATACGATTGACTGGAGAAGAGTTCGCAGTGCCAGAACCTTGTGCATGGTCGGTGAGATTTATGAGGCCAACAAAAGGTATAATGACAGTCGTAGACTGCTTCTTCTTGCTCACCAGAGAGCGCCTATTGGAAAAACAGTTCTGTACAGACTGGTGGAACTTTCCATTAAAATGGGAAACTTTGACGAGGCTGTGGATTATTATAAACGGTTTGTGGAAGTATCTCCCAATGACAACAGCCGTTATATCCTGAAGTATAAAATTTACAGGGCAAGACGTTCCCCTATTGAAGAGCAGATTTCCATATTACAGGAATATAAAGACCGAGAATATACAGAGCGTTGGGCTTACGAACTGGCTCGTCTGTATGCAAAAGCGGGAATGACGGAAGCGTGTGTAGAAGAGTGCGATGATTTGATTTTGTGGTTTAGTGAAGGCCGTTATGTGAATAAGGCTATGGAACTGAAAATGAAGTTTGCACCGCTGACAACGTCACAGAAAGAGAAATATGACAGCAGATTTCTGAAACCATCAGCTAACAGAGCAGGGAATCCGGCGGGAGCAGCAGCCAATGCGGCAGTTTTGACAGCGGAAACGGAAAAAGCGGCTGATAATGCTCTAAGCAGCAGTCAGGATAAGGAAATAGAGGAGATTTTAAAGAGTATTACCATTGGTGATATAAGTGCAGGGACACCTGCCGTATCTGCGGAGGCTCCCGAAGAAGAGGAAGCAGTGCCGATGTATACGGCAAAGCCACAGCAGCCTGAAAATCTTCAGGATAAAGTGGCACAGGGACTGAGAGATGTTTTCCAGGGCGGAGCGGAAGCGGAAGAAACCGCGGCTACCTGTGAACCGGAAAGCAGACCGTCTGAAAAGAAAGAAGAGTATATTGTTAAGGACTTAGAGCCGGAAGATATTCACAGACAGACAGGATTTAAACCTTTCCATGTAGGTGGGGCTATGACCATGGAGGTCAAGGCAGAAGCGCCGAAATCTCAGATGTTTACGCCTAAGAGCGCAGATACAGAGGCTTTCAAAACAGATACAAAGGATTTGGAATTTGATTTGGAAGCGCTTTTGGCAGAGACAGCCAATGAACTGGCACAGGCAGTAGCCGAGGAGACGCAGCCCGAAGGTGGAACCGAAGAAACTGCAAAAACAGCGGAAACAGATGAAGTTGAAGCGGAAGCAGAGCAGCCGAAGCCAGAGGAAGCCGTTCAGACTGCAGTTCCGGATACCGGACTGCCGGCACCGGCAGCAGCAAGAGCAGCGATTGTGGCAGGAAATCTCAGTGCAGCCCTTTCAGAAAAGGCAGAGGAATTTGATGCTCTGGCAGCTGGAGAAAATGCAAAGGAAACTTCTAATACAGCGGAACAGCCGGAAGAAGCAGAAGCTGTGGAGAATGTGGAAGCAGAGCCGCAAAGAGAAGAAGTCGCTGTAGAAATCGAAACAGAATCAGAAGAACCAGAAGTTGTGGACATAACAGAACCAGAACTGGAAGAAGCGGAAGCCGTAGAGGAAGTCGAGACGGAGTCCAAAGCGGCAGAAGTTTCCGGCACAATCGAAATACCGGATATTGTTGAGCCGGCAGAACTGGAAGTGCCGGAAGGCGCTACAAAGGAAATTCCGGTAGAGGCTGTAAAAGAAAAGCTGGGAGAACTTGATTTCTCAGAAGTTCTGGCACAGGAACTGGAAGATGTGGTAAAACCTAATAAGGAAGAATCACACATGAAACGTGTGACAGCGTCTGTGGAAGCGAGCGGACAGCATAGTTCCCAGGCATTCCAGACGGCAGTGGAAGGTCTTATGCGCCACCATCTGACAGAAGAAGAGCACAGACGTCTTTTTACCTATTTTGCACCGATTCCGGGTATGAGCCAGCAGATTAATGAAGCGCTGGATACTGCGCAGGAATCTGCGTGTGCAAAGACCTCCTGTTCCGGCAATATTATTGTGACCGGACGTGAAGGCTCCGGTAAGACACGTCTTTCCGAAGGGTTGATTAAAGCACTCTGCAAAGAACGCCAAATGGAAGGTGCCAGAGTTGCGTTCCTTACCGCAGAGCAGTTGAATAAGAAAGACCCTGCAGCAGTAGTGAATACTCTGGCAGGAGGATTTCTGGTTGTAGAGGACGCAGGTAAATTAAGTGGCGAAACCGTAGAGAATCTGTCCAAGGCTATGGAATTTAAGACAAACCGTCTGACTGTGATTTTGGAAGACCTGAAGCCGGGTATCCGCGCTCTGGAAGCAGATTATCCGGAATTTATGAAAAAATTTGATTCCCGCGTGGTGATTCCGGTATTTACCAATGACGAGCTGGTTTCCTTTGCAAAAACGTATGCAAAAGAACTGGGATATAAAATTGATGACATGGCGGTATTAGCGCTGTACACCTTGATTGGAGACAATCAGAATGAAGAAAACCCGGTGGCCATTGGTATGGTACGGGAAATGATGGACGAAGCCATTAGAAGGGCGTCCAAAAAGGGCAGAAGACCTGGCCGTAAGGTAGGAAAGCGCCATCTGGACGAAAGCGGCAGAATCATGCTGTATGAAAAAGACTTTGACATTTAAGCAGGAGGAAACGAAATGACAGCCCCTTATCTGGGAAATCCAAAGAGAACTATAGAAGTTCTCCAGAAGTATGAATTTGTTTTTCAGAAAAAATTCGGGCAGAATTTCCTCATTGACACCCATGTGTTAGATAAAATTGTAAATGCTGCAGAGATTACAAAAGAAGACTTTGTTCTGGAGATTGGTCCCGGTATCGGGACCATGACCCAGTATCTGGCCAGTGCGGCGAGAGAGGTCTTTGCAGTAGAAATTGATAAGGCGTTAATTCCCATTCTGGAGGACACGCTTCAGGATTATGAGAATGTAACGATTCTCAATGAAGATATATTGAAAGTAGACATCAGAAAGCTGGCAGAGGAGCGCAACGGTGGAAAACCCATTAAAGTTGTGGCGAATCTGCCCTATTACATTACAACGCCGATTATCATGGGATTGTTTGAGGGAGAAGTGCCTATTGACTCTATTACGGTTATGGTGCAGAAGGAAGTGGCAGACCGTATGCAGGTAGGACCGGGAACGAAAGATTACGGTGCCCTGTCTCTGGCCGTGCAGTATTATGCCGAGCCTTATATTGTGGCAAATGTGCCGCCGAACTGCTTTATGCCGAGACCAAAGGTAGGAAGTGCGGTTATCCGTCTTACCAGACATGAGAAACCGCCGGTTGCAGTGGAGGATACAAAACTGATGTTCCGCATTATCCGGGCATCTTTTAATCAGAGAAGGAAAACGCTGGCAAATGGTCTGAAAAATTCGCCGGAACTCTCCTTTACAAAAGAAGAAATTCAAAATGTCATAGCAGCCTGCGGTTTTCCGGAAGGTATTCGGGGCGAAGCCCTGACGCTGGAAGCTTTTGCAGCCCTTGCCAATGCATTTGTAAAATTACGGTAACACAAAAGCCACCGCATTTTCTGCGGTGGCTTTTTCTATAAATATTAAAGGAAGGAGAGCCGACTCTTGCGAGTCGACATATGAAAAAGAAAATATAAAAATAATGTGCTCTGTATTATTTTTATGATATTAGTATATCCCGTAAATATGTTCAAATCGTGTTGAAGTTGTGAAGAATTCATGAACGAAATTCAAAAGATTTATGAATGTTAAGAATTCTCCAAATCCGGGGACAGGGTTTGAATCTGCAGGTGGCGAATATCCAGAAAATGTTCTGTACACACCCGGATACCCCCGATTAAGCAGGAAATATCCTGCAGGCGGGAAGGGATGATTTTGCAGTCGCGGTTCTGATGACGGCTGAGATATTCCACAATTCGCCGGTTTATGTCGGGAATACAGTTGGAGAAAAAACTGTTTAGCACAATCAAATCCGTGTTAAAGGTATTTACTACATTATTTATGCCAATGGCCATGTACTTTACAAACAAATCCATCATTTCTTTGGTTTCCGGCAGCTTCTGTTGATAATCTTCTAAAAATTCCTCTGCGGTTACTGTCTCCCGGCCGGTTCTGCAGGCATATTCTTCCAGAATGGCTCTCTCAGAAGCGTACTGTTCCAGACAGCCCTCGTTGCCGCAGGCGCAGGGTTTTCCTTCGGGAAAGAGAATGGTATGCCCCAGCTCTCCGGCATATCCGTCATGTCCTTTATAGAGTTCTTCGTTAATCAAAATTCCCATACCGATACCGTCGTGGATGTTGATGTGTATCATGTTTTCGTAGCCGTAGTGAAAGGCAGACTCCCCCAACACAGAAAAATTGGACTCATTCTCCACAAGAACGGGAATATTGAATTTTTCTGAAAGCAGCAGCCCCAGATGAGGATCCGGGAGGGGATAGTATGGTGTGAAAACAATTTGATTTTCTTGTACCACACCATAAATACCAATAGCAATTCCCACGATTCCATAAGAAGTATCCCGGCAGTTTTCTATATGTCCGGCAATAATTTCTTCCAACAGCGGCAGAAGGTTTTTGTCAGAAGAAAACGGATATTCTGTTACCTGACAGTTTTCCCCTTTTAAATCTGTGATTAGAGTAATAATCTGCCGGGGACGCACGTCTATGGCAAGGGCATAGCCGCAGTGCTTGTGAAATTCCAGCAGAATAGGTTTCCGGCCCATGGCGGTTTTTGCACTTCCGATTTCCAGAATCAGGTTTCGGTCTAAAAGTTCCTGCACAATATTGGAAATGGTGGCCTTGGTAAGCTGCAGTTGTTTGGCTAAATCCGCCCGGGAGATGGGGGGATTGTTTACAATATATTCCAGCACCAGCCGTCGGTTGGTGTTCCGTATCATTTCCTGATTGACAACGGGCATAATGACGCCTCCTTCGTACAAAATTTTATCTGCTTTTATCATACACGGTTCGGCAGACAGGGGCAAGGATAATTTGTTTAAAGGGTAAACAAAACTGCCTTTCAGAAGTATTTGGAAAGACTTTAGATAA
The DNA here is from genome assembly GCF_037890365.1 of Blautia sp. HCN-20427. Taxonomy (NCBI): domain Bacteria; kingdom Bacillati; phylum Bacillota; class Clostridia; order Lachnospirales; family Lachnospiraceae; genus Blautia; species Blautia sp. HCN-20427. The sequence continues at coordinate 16,229 of NZ_JBBKBX010000016.1, forward strand.
ACTTTAGATGTTTCTGCTGCAGGTTTGTGCTATAATGGGGTGGAAATTTAAAACAGAGATTTGAAATTTGATGAAACAGGAGACAGGAATATGAAGAAAAGAGGAATTGCGTTACTGTTGACAGGGCTTATGATAGCAGCTACACCGTTTTCTGCTTATGCAGACAGGGAAGATGCAAAGCTGAATGTACCTTATGTTTCTCTTGGAGCGGATTTGAATGCGAATGAAAGGGCAACGGTGTTGAACCTGCTGGGAGTGACAGAGGATGAATTGAAAAACTATACAGTGGCAACCGTTACCAATCAGGATGAGCATGATTATCTGGATTCTTACCTGGATAAAAGCGTTATCGGTACGCGGGCGCTGTCTTCCGTACTGGTGGAAGGAAAAGAAGAGGGGAATGGTATTAACGTAACAACGAAAAACATTACCTATTGCACTTCCGGCATGTATGAAAATGCATTGGCTACTGCAGGAATTAAGGACGCAGACATTATTGTGGCAGGTCCCTTTAATATTTCCGGTACAGCAGCTTTAGTAGGTGCTATCAAGTCGTATGAGAACATGACGGGAGAGGCTGTGAAGACGGAAAATGTGGAAACTGCTACCAACGAGCTGGTGGTTACCGGAAAAGTGGCAGAAAGTGTAGGAGACACGGATAAGGCTGAGCAGCTTATTGGCGCAGTCAAGGAGCAGGTAGTAGAAGGACACGCAGTTACGGCCGAGGAGATTGGCGAAGTGGTGGACAAGGCGGCTCAGGAAATGAGCATTCAGCTTTCGGAGGAGGACCGTCAGGCCATTGTAAAACTCATGGAGAAGATTGACAATCTGAATCTGGATGTGGATACTTTAAAAGAACAGGCAAAAGATTTGTACGGAAAGATTGAAGACCTGGGACTGAAGCTGGATATTAATAAGGAGCAGGTACAGGGATTTTTCGAGAAAATTATCAGCTTTATCAAAGAATTGTTTTCCGGAAATTCAGAGAACTGATAGAATATAATGTAGAAAGGGACTGCGGTTTCATGCCGCAGTCCTTTTGATTTTCAATATGGATATGGTTTTTATTTCATGTTATCCGTTTACAGTGCCAATGCCATATCCCCATCTTTAATCAGCCGCAGTTTTCTCATGCCCTCTGCGATGCCCAGACTCAGAAGCCCAGGTAGTACGAAATGCAGAAGCACGATTTTTGTCATAACTATGGCGGGTTCTTCCTGCGCGGTCATGGTCTGAAAGGTGGAAATCTGTCCCAGAAGTCCCATAGAACCGGCCCCGGCTCCGGCGGCAGTGTTGCTCATCTTTGCTGCCATAGTGCCCACAGGGCCTAAGATGGCGCTGGAAAGTATGGTGGGAAGCCAGATAAAAGGTCTTTGCATGATTTTGTGAAATTCCAGAAAAGGAGTTCCAAGCCCCAGCGAGCACAGACCGCCCACTCCGTTTTCTCTGTATCCAGCAACGGCAAATCCAACCATACTGCAGCAGCAGCCAATGGTAGCGGCTCCTGCAGCCAGACCGGTGAGGTTAAGGGATACGGCAAGCGCTACGGAGTTTAGAGGCAGCGTAATAAAAATGCCCATAAGCACAGACACTGTGATGCCCATAAGGAGCGGTTTCTGCTGAGAGGCCCAATTCATGGCTTCTCCCAGATACTGCAGAAGATGGGTAATGGGAATTCCCGCCCAGATACCTACAAGGGAACCGCCTAAGATTCCGGCAACAGGAGCCAGAATCAAATCTGCCCTGGTTTTTCCCTCTATAAGCCGTACCAGTTCAATGGCAGTAAATGCGGCAAAAAAAGCCCCCAGAGGCTCTGCTTTTCCTGAAAGGGGCAAGGTTCCCTCTGTTGTAAAAAGCGCCCCGGAAGCAAATTCTTCGGCAAAAGCGCCTACAGTTCCTGCGATTGCCGCACAAATAGCTGCCAGGGAACTTTCTCCCAGACGGGTGGCAATACCAATGCCGATTCCCGCGCCGGTGAGGGATACGGCAAGCTGTCCCAGATGAAGAAGAAGGGCAGCCATTTGCCCTTCCAGAAGTCCTGCAGTCTGCTGCAGAACGGTTCCCAGTACCAGCGTCACAAACAGACCGCAGGCCATACCACTGGAACCTTCAATAAAGAAACGATTTAATAGTTTTCTCATAATTTCAGATTTTTAAACAGAGAACCCAAAGAGGTGGAAATTTCCTCGCTTTCCGGCAGTTCATAATCCGGTTCTTCCTCTTTTTCTTCCAGAATCTCTATCAGAGCCTTCATGCTCAGGCTGATTTTGCCGTCTTCGTTTTTGATGACTTTCGCTGTCACGGTATCCCCTATGTTTAAAACGGCTTTGGGGGATTTGATTCTCTTATCAGAAATCTGGGAAATATGTACCAGACCGGAGAGTCCGTCTCCCAAATCAATAAATGCACCGTAAGTCTGCAGAGAATCTACTTTTCCTTCTACAATGCTTCCCACTTTAATATCATTGATTTTATCCAGTTTTTCAGCGTCTGCCTTTTCCTGTAAGATTTCTTTGGCGGACAGAATCAGGCGGTTTTCTTGTTCGTCTGCTTCAAATACTCTTACCATCAGTGTCTTTTTCAGATAGTCTTCCGGATTTTCTACATAGTGCAGAGCCAGCTTGGAAACCGGAATAAAAGCCCGGATACCTTCCACATAGGCAATGACGCCGCCCTTTACAATGCCTTCTACTGTGACTTCAAATTCTGTTTTATCTTCCTGCATCTGCACCAGTTTGTCCCAGATGAGCATATCGTCATCCCGGAAATTGGAGAAAGACGCGTTGATTTCCTCCATGAAATCTTCCATCGTTTCCTGTTTCTTTGTTTCTTCTGACATGTTTGTACCTCCCAATTTTCGATTTGCGTCCAGTATAACACAATTGCCATTGATTTAGAAGTGTGTTACTATAAAATCATCAATTATCGCATTTCATGCTGGAAAACCTGAAAGGAAAAGGATATGGCGAAACAGGGGAAAATATACATTATAGGACACAAAAATCCGGATACGGACTCTATCTGTTCGGCAATTGCTTATGCAGATATCAAAAACAGAGTGAACAACGGATGTAAATATTCTGCAAAGCGTGCAGGACAGATAAATGAAGAAACCGAGTATGTTCTGAAAAAGTTTGGCGTGGAGGCGCCGGGATATCTTTCGGATGTGGGAACCCAGGTGAAGGACATGGAAATTCGGGAAACGCCGGGGGTTCCCAACAATATTTCGATTAAAGACGCCTGGGCCATTATGAAAGAGAGCAGCGCCGTAACACTTCCTATTACCAAGGAGGACGGACAGTTAGAGGGGCTGATTACCACGGGGGATATTGCAAAATCCTACATGGACGCCCATGACAATTATTTTCTGTCTAATGCCAGAACCCAATACAGAAGCATTGCCAACACTGTGGAGGGTACTGTGGTGACAGGAAACTCCCACGGCTACTTTGTAAAGGGGAAAGTGGTTATCGGTGCGGCACATCCGGACAAGCTGGGAGAATTTCTGGAAGAAGACGATTTGGTCATTTTAGGAGACCGCCATGAAGACCATTTGTGTGCCATTGAGCAGAATGTGAGCTGCATTATTGTGTGTAATCATGCGGAGGTAGCAGAGGATATTAAAATGGCGGCAGAGAAGAATCAGTGTGTGGTGATTCAGTCTGCCCTTGATACCTTTACGGTAGCCCGGCTGATCAATCAGAGTATTCCGGTGAAACACATTATGAAAAAGGAAAATCTCATTACCTTTCAGACGGATGATTTTACAGACCATATTCGGGATATCATGGTAAAGAACCGGCACAGGGCCTTTCCGGTGGTAAATAAGCACGGGAAGTATATCGGAACGGTTTCCCGCCGTAATTTGTTGGGAATGAAGAAGAAGCAGTTGATTCTGGTTGACCATAATGAGAAAACTCAGGCTGTAGACAACATTGACGCAGCTGAGGTGTTGGAAATTATAGACCACCACAGACTGGGCTCTCTGGAAACTCTGCAGCCCATTATGTTCCGTAACCAGCCGGTGGGCTGTACAGCCACCATTATGTATCAGATGTATACGGAAAAGGCGCTGGAAATCAGTCCGGCTATTGCGGGTCTTCTGTGCTCGGCTATTATTTCAGATACGCTGATGTTCCGCTCTCCTACCTGTACTTCTTCTGATAAAATGGCGGCAGGTGCGCTGGCGCTCATTGCAGGTATTAATATCGAAGAACACGCAAAGGAAATGTTTACGGCAGGCAGCAATCTGAAGGGGAAGACCACAGAGGTTATATTCTATCAGGATTTCAAGCGTTTCACTTCTGACAAGGTGAATTTCGGCGTGGGACAGATAAGTTCCATGAATGCAGAGGAACTGGAGGATTTGAAGCAGCGGCTGATTCCTTTTATGCAGCATGAATGTGGGAAAAACGGAATTTCCATGGTATTCTTTATGCTGACGAATATTTTAGAAGAATCTTCAGAAGTCATCTGTTACGGAGAGGGAAGCTGCCGTCTGGTGGAGGAATCTTTTGGCGTAAAGGAAGCGCAGGGCGGCTATGTACTGCAGGGAGTGGTTTCCAGGAAGAAACAGCTGATTCCTGCATTTATCGGAACCCTGCAGCAGAATAATAATTAAGAAACAGAATCAGGAAAGCGAAGGAGATTTGTATGGCGAAAGCAGAGTGGAGACCCGGAAACATGCTGTATCCGCTGCCGGTGGTAATGGTCAGTGTGGCAGATGAGGAAGGGCATGACAATATTATTACGGTAGCATGGGCTGGAACGGTGTGTACCAATCCGCCAATGGTATCTATTTCCGTAAGACCGGAGCGATATTCTTATAAAATGCTTATGGATACCAGAGAATTTGTAATTAACCTGACAACGGAAAAGCTGGCTTTTGCCACGGATTACTGCGGTGTGAAATCGGGCCGGGATGTGGATAAGTTTAAAGAACTGCGTCTGACCAGAGAAAAGGCAAGCCATGTAGGGGTGCCCATGATTGGGGAATCTCCCGTGTCCATTGAGTGCCGGGTAAGAGAGATTCAAGAATACGGAAGCCACAGTGTCTTTACTGCAGATGTACTGGCTGTGCATGTGGATACGGCTTATATGGACGAGAAGGGGAAGTTTGATTTGGCTTCGGCAAATCCTATTGTATATTCTCATGGAGAATATTATGGACTTGGGAAAAAGCTGGGGACTTTCGGATACAGCATTAAGAAGAAACGGAAGAAGAAACAGCCGAGAAAGAAGGGGTAAACAGCCATGGAAAAGCAGAATGTAGTATTAATTGGAATGCCGGGTGTGGGAAAAAGCACCGTGGGTGTCATTCTGGCAAAAGTGCTGGGATATGAGTTTGTGGATTCAGACCTTCTGATTCAGAAAGCAGAGAAAAGACTGCTGCGCGAAATTATCGCCGACGAGGGACAGGACGGATTTCTGAAAATTGAAAACCGGGTGAACGCCTCTATTGAAACGGAAAAAGCAGTGATTGCCACAGGTGGAAGCGTTGCCTACTGCACAGAGGCCATGGAGCATCTGCGGGAAATTGGTACAGTGGTGTATTTAAAGCTGGACTATGAAATCCTCAGACAGAGACTGGGAAATCTCAAAGGAAGAGGTGTGGTTCTCAGAGACGGACAGACGCTGAAAGACCTGTATGATGAGAGAACGCCTCTGTATGAAAAATACGCAGATATTGTTGTTGATGAGAAAAATCTGAATATAGAAGAGACTTTACAGAAAATTATAGAGAAACTGAAAAAATAATAGAGAATATCGAAAGAGAAAACATGTGTACCCGCTGAAAATGTTAATTTTTATTTACAAATGGGCTTATCTGTTATAATATAATGGGTAAGCCATAAAATAATAATAGGATATTTTGAAAGACAGACTTTGATTCGGATATGGCTTTTTATATAGAATTCAGAAAATAATTTAGAAAATGTCAATACTGCAGAAAAGCAGTGAATATAGATTGAGACAAGGCCATTGTTGCCTGGGAAAATAAGAGGTGCGTATATGGAACAGTATGTTATCAAAGGTGGAAATCCGTTAGTCGGCGAAGTAGAGATTGGCGGTGCAAAGAATGCAGCACTTGCCATTTTGGCAGCGGCGATTATGACAGATGAAACGGTACACATTGAGAACTTACCGGATGTTCGAGATATTAATGTTTTATTGGAAGCAATCAGAGAAATTGGTGCAACCGTTGACCGTATCAGTCCTACAGAGGTGAAAATTGCAGGGGTGACTATCGGAAATATCAGCGTGGAGTATGAGTATATTAAGAAAATCAGAGCGTCCTATTATCTTTTGGGGGCTCTTTTAGGCAAGTATAAAAGTGCGGAAGTTCCGCTTCCGGGAGGCTGTAATATCGGCAGTCGTCCTATTGACCAGCATTTAAAGGGATTTCGGGCCCTGGGGGCGTCTGTGGATATTATTCACGGAGCTGTTGTGGCAAAGGCAGACCATCTGACCGGAAAGCATATTTTCCTGGATATGGTGTCTGTAGGCGCTACCATTAATATTATGATGGCAGCAGCTATGGCAGAGGGAAATACAACCATTGAAAATGCGGCCAGAGAGCCTCATGTGGTGGATGTTGCCAACTTCTTAAACAGCATGGGAGCCAACATCAAAGGTGCGGGAACAGATGTTATCCGTATTCAGGGTGTGGAAAAACTTCACGGAACCACATATTCCATCATTCCTGACCAGATTGAGGCAGGTACTTTCATGTGTGCGGCAGCCGCTACCATGGGAGATGTTATGGTAAAAAATGTCATTCCTAAGCATTTGGAAGCCACCACCGCAAAGTTGGAGGAAATCGGATGTCAGGTGGAAGAGTTTGATGACGCCGTGCGTGTAGTGGCTAATAAGCGTCTGAAACGCACGAATGTAAAAACCATGCCGTATCCCGGCTATCCTACGGACATGCAGCCACAGTTTGCGGTAGCTCTGGTACTGGCCGAAGGGACAAGCATTGTAACGGAGAGTATTTTTGAGAATCGTTTCAAATATGCGGACGAACTGGCAAGAATGGGTGCCAATATTAAGGTGGAAGGCAATACCGCCATCATTGACGGTGTGCAGAAGCTTACCGGTGCCAGAGTCAGTGCGCCTGATTTGCGTGCGGGAGCAGCCCTTGTTATTGCAGGACTGGCTTCTGAAGGCATTACCATTGTAGATGATATTGTGTATATCCAGAGAGGGTATGAACGGTTTGAGGAAAAACTGAGAAGTCTGGGCGCAGAGATTGAGAAGGTGTCCAGCGAAAAGGAACTGAAGAAGTTTCAGCTGCGGGTAGGATAAAAATAACACTTGACGAAAGCCTGTAAAAAGGTTATTGTAATATTTGCAACTGAATATTTATATTTTCTCTTATTCAGAGTGATGGAGTTACATAGGAACTGTGAAGTCACGGCAACCCCGCTATGCGGAAGGTGCCAACCTGAGCGAGTAGTCGAACAATAAGAGGATTCATATTATGAAAGATACATGAGTCCGCTTAGGTGGGCTCATTTTTTATGCGGAAATGTGTTCTGAATGAAGAACCACCGGGCAGGAGAAAATATACAGACAAAGAAAAGGAGAACTAAGACATGGAAAAAAGATTGTTTACATCTGAATCAGTAACGGAAGGCCATCCGGATAAAATGTGCGACGCCATTTCCGATGCCATTTTGGACGCGCTTATGGAAAAAGACCCTATGAGTCGTGTGGCTTGTGAAACAACAACGACCACAGGTATGGTTATGGTTATGGGTGAAATCACCACCAACGCGTATGTAGATATTCCGAAAATCGTAAGAGATACGGTTCGCGAAATCGGATACACAAGAGCAAAATATGGATTTGATGCAGATACCTGCGGCGTTATTACTACTATTGACGAGCAGTCTGCAGATATTGCATTGGGCGTGGACAAGGCTCTGGAAGCTAAAGAAAATAAAATGTCTGAGGAAGAGCTGGACGCTATCGGTGCAGGTGACCAGGGTATGATGTTTGGTTTTGCTACAGATGAAACCGAAGAATATATGCCATATCCGATTGCTTTGGCCCACAGACTGGCTTTACAGCTTACAAAGGTTCGTAAAGACGGTACTCTGACTTATTTAAGACCGGACGGAAAGACACAGGTTACCGTAGAGTATGATGAAAATGACAAACCGGTACGTCTGGATGCAGTAGTGCTTTCTACACAGCATGACCCGGAAGTAAGCCAGGAACAGATTCATGAAGATATTAAGAAACACGTTTTTGATGTGATTCTGCCAAAGGAAATGGTAGACGAGAATACAAAATTCTTTATCAATCCTACTGGACGTTTCGTAATCGGCGGCCCTCACGGAGACAGTGGTTTGACCGGACGTAAAATTATTGTAGATACTTACGGCGGATATGCACGTCACGGCGGCGGTGCATTTTCCGGTAAGGACTGCACAAAGGTAGACCGTTCTGCAGCATACGCAGCCCGCTATGTAGCAAAGAACATTGTGGCAGCAGGTCTGGCAAAGAAATGTGAAATCCAGCTTTCTTATGCCATTGGTGTGGCTCATCCTACTTCCGTTATGGTGGATACATTCGGAACAGGGAAACTTTCTGATAACCGTCTGGTAGAAATCATTCGTGAAAACTTTGATTTAAGACCGGCAGGTATTATCAAAATGCTCGACCTTCGCCGTCCGATTTACAAGCAGACAGCAGCTTACGGACATTTCGGAAGAAACGATTTGAACCTGCCATGGGAAAAACTGGATAAAGTGGAAGCATTGAAAAAGTATTTATAATTTTATATTAAGAAACGGGAAATACTTAATAAAATTTCATAGTGAAGACAGAGAAAGGTTTCTTTACCGATAGGTAAGGGAACCTTTTGCTTTAGAAAAATAATAGAATATTAAAAAAATAATAGAAAAAATAGAGCAACCTATAGATAGTAATAGAGAAATCTAAATATTGTATTTATAAAAGAAGGGGGGAATGGTAACTTAAAAGAATAAAAAGAAGGGTTTTCAAAAAGGAGGAACCATGAAAACAGGTAAAAGAAAAACACAAAAGTATATGAGTGCCATACTGATTGCGGCAATGAGCATGAGTCATGTAACAGGGGTATGGGCAGAGCCGGTAAATACGCAGGAAATTGCAGAAGAAAAGGCGCTGTCGGAAGAGGAAGGCAAAAAGCAAGAAGAGGCACTGCCGGAAGAAGGAGAAAAATTGGAAGAAGAGGTTCTGCAGGAAGACGAAGAGGAAAAGACAGAAGAAGGTGCAGCTGCAGAGTCTGTGCCAGGCGTTGAGGAACAGAAAGAGGAAACTTTGGAAATGGAAGTGCCGGTGGAAAATGAGAAAATTACAGTTGTCAGGGGTGAAAGTCTCCAACTGGAAAAACCGGAGAGTTTTTCTGAAAATGTTACATGGAGTGCAAAATTCTTAAAGAAGGACGGGGGATTTTTGAGAAATGCGGGTTATTCAAAAATTAAGAGAGAGTTAAAAGAAGGGGAAACGGACGGAAACCGTATGGCAGGAGATGCCAGTGCAGAGCATTTGTTAAAAATTACTGCAGATGAGGGTGGAAATGCAGTAATTACCGGAGAAAATAAAGGGAATGTCGTGGTTGTGGCACAGGATGACCAGGGAAAGACAGCGCAGTGGAAGGTAGAAATCCTGTATCAGTCTCCTTCTGTATTGCCGTCTGCGGCAGAGGAAGGCTATGGGAAAATCCGTCAGGCGTGGAAAGAATCTTTAATCGGTAAGGAGTTGTCTCTGGAAGAAGGCGGAGCAGAGGTTTTAGAGGAGATTAACCAGGAGGCAGAAACTATCTGGAATTCTTATGCTTATAAGGGGCAGGAGGAGTGCAGCGGTATTCCGTGGACAGAAGATGAGGGCGCAAAGGGGAATAAAAATATTCCATACAAAGATGATGCGGTGGAATTTCGTCCTTCCTTTAAGAAAGTACTTTCCATGTGTAAAGCCTATGCCGCAGAGGGAGGAAAGCTGTATCAGAATCAGGATATGCTGAAAGATGTCACAAAGATACTGGATTTTCTGTGCGGTTCCTGCTATACACCCAAAAGCCAGACCGATAACTGGTGGACCTGGGAGATTGGGATTCCGAAAGACTTGATTCCGGCGTTGGTCCTGGTTTACGACGGGCTGACAGAGGAACAGGTTATGGCATATACAGAATCTCTTTATTTCTTTCAGCCAGACCCATTTCATGAAGGGGTAATTAACACGGCCAGTACTCATGGCCAGGGATATCGGGAGGCTCAGGGGGCTAATATTATTGACTGCTCCACAACAGCGGTAGGCCTTGGCGCATTAAGAAAGGATAATGAACTGGTGTATTTGGGAATGCTGGCCTCATCTGAAACCTTTGTTATTCAGAATGTAGAAGACAGCACCCAGATAGCAGGGAATGGATACAGCAGCGGTTTTTATCCGGATGGTTCTTATCTGGACCACATAAAAGTACCATATTTAGGGGCTTATGGAATTGAATTCATGAAGGGAGGAGCTAAAATACCCTCTCTGCTTGCCGGCACACCCTGGAAGTATCCGGAACAGGTTCAGGAAAATTTGGAGAGTTATATAGTAGAAAGTTTTGGCAATGGCATGTACAGAGGAATGATGTTGGATTGCCTGAAGGGGCGTTCTGTGTCCAGACCTGCAAGCAGCAATAAGGCAGCGGGACGTGAGGCGATGACGGTTATTCTTCAGATTGCAGATTCTTTCAGCGGAGAAGCTAAGAATACTACACTTTCTTCCTTGAAATACTGGATGGAAGAGGATGAAGGATTTGTGGACAGTCTTACAGGTGCGGAAAACATGGCAATAAAAAAGAAAGCCAAGGAAATTTTAGAAGATAGCTCCATTCAAAGCCAGGTGACGCCAATACATAAATCCTATCCGCTCATGGACCGTGCTGTTCACAGAACAGAGAATTACTTATTTGCCCTGTCCATGTACTCAGAGCGTATTCAGAATACGGAAATTATGAACGACGAAAATCGTTTTGGATGGCATCAGAATAACGGTATGACTTATATTTATGATGCAGATGAACAGTATACAGAAAACTACTGGAATACAGTAAATCCGTTAAGGCTGCCGGGAACTACCGTGGTTCCTGTGAATATCGGAACGGGAAAGCCGGATGGCTCTGGATTTGCACAGGGCGGGGACTTCTGTTCCAACGAAAGCTGGGTGGGAGGAACTTCCCTTGGCAATTATGGTATCAGTGGTATGGCGTTTTCCGGAGAAACACAGGGAATTGCAGGAGATGCTCCGGTTTCTTATGCTCCTGAGTTAAAGGGCAAGAAGTCGTGGCTCATGTTTGGGGATGAGATTGTTTGTCTGGGTGCAGGAATTACGAATAAAAATATGGAACTTCCTGTGGAAACAACTATTGAAAACAAAAAACTGAAGGAAGATGGAAGTAATCGTTTGCTTGTAAATGGAGAGGAAACGGATATTCCGGTCAAAGAAGCGAATGTAAAAGAACTTGTTGAACGCAGTGCAGATGCGTCAGGTACAAGCTTTGATAAGGTAAGCTGGGCACATTTAGAGGGGAATCAGTCGGCGGGAACAGGATATTATTTTCCGGAGGAAAATACAGAAATTCAGGTTCGTCGGGGACGGACAACAGGAAACTGGAAGGATATAGGAACCTTTGAAGGAGAGAGCACAGAGAATTATCTGGAAATGTGGGTTGACCATGGGCAGAATCCAGAAAATGCCGCTTACAGCTACGTGCTGCTGCCGGAAACAAGCGTTGAGGAAACAGAGCGTTATGCAAAAGCACCGAAAATAACGGTGTTGGAAAACAGCGGTGAAGTGCAGGCTGTCCGTCACCAGGAACTGGGGATTACAGGAATAAATTTCTGGCAGGAGCAGGGAGGAAGTGTAGAAGGAATAACAAGCGATAAACCCGCTTCGGTTATGCTGCAGGAAACAGGCGGCGGAACATTGAAAATTTCTGTTTCTGACCCTACCATGAAGAATACAGAGGCTATTCGGATTACTGTTAACAAAGAAATAGCAGACAGCATCCAAATGGACGAAAATGTAACTTGCGAGAAGAAAGAAGGCGGGGTTGTCTTGACCTTCCACATGGCCGGAACAAATGGTGAGGCATGTATGGCAGAACTTCGGCTTTCGTCTCCTGCGGTACCGGAAACACCAGAAACACCGGAAACACCAGAAACACCGGAAACGCCAGAAACACCAGAAACACCAGAAGGACCGGAAAGCCAGGGAAAAGTCACATTGCTGAATGAAAAACATGGTATTCAATTAACAGGGGAGGGTTTAACCTCTGATATGCAGTTGTCTGTAAAAGCATTGGATAAAAAGCATGCAGACGTAAAGCTTATGGAGAAGGAGCTTTCCTCTAAGGAACAGCTGAGTAATCCTATTGAAATTCAGCTTTTAAAGGATGGAAAAGAGATTGCCCTTCCTCATAAAGCAGAACTTCAGCTTCCTGTGGGAGAGAGATACAATGGAAAAGAGGTTGCAGTGCTTTCCTGTGACAATCCAAAGGTGCAGAAGTTCCAAGTTAAAGTAAAGGATGGGCGTGCTTTGATAGAAGTGGAAACTTTAAACAGTTTTGGTGTGGTATTTGATAAAGCGTTTTCTGCAAGTGCAGATAATATAAAACCAGATAAGATAAAGCCGAATAAGGTAAAAACAGGAGATGAGACACCGTTTGCCGTATGGTCTGCTATGTTTATAGCGGGAGGCACACTGTTTATCGTGTTTAAGAGAAAAATTTCTGAAACAAAGGAATAGAGTGTTATGAATAAGAAAACATATTTTGAAAGACAGAAAAACAGATATAAAGAAGGGGAATTTCGCTGGTGTACGCAAACGGTCCTGCAGCAGCACAAGGAGAACTGCCGACAGATTATGCGCATTGCGGATGAGGCGGTTCGCTTGGAATTTCTCTTTGATTTGCCATGGGATATGGAGCGCACTTATAAAATTGAGAAATTTCAGTATCCTATTGATTGGACTTATATGCCCACAGATGATTCGGAATTTATCTATCAGATGAACCGGCATAGATATTTCATTTGCCTCGGACAGGCTTATGCTATGACAGGAAATGAAAAATATGCAGAAGCCTTTGTACGCATCCTGAGGGATTGGATTGAGCATGTGCCTCTGAATCAAGAGAGCAAAAAGGTCACATGGAGAGAGATTGAGGCGGGGATCCGGGGAGAGAACTGGACGAAAAGTATTTTATATTTCGAGAACAGTTCTTTGGTAGACGATGATTTTATGGAGTTGTTTACAAAGAGCCTGGAAGAGCATGGAGAATATCTTTTTAACGCGAAAAGGGGATTTCAGATATCCAGCAACTGGGGTGTTCTTGAAAATCACGGTCTGCTTTTTATAGGGCTTGCTTTGGGAAAAGAAATTTATACAGAAACAGCGCTGAAGCGTTTGGAACAGGAAGTTCAAATTCAGATTTTTTCGGACGGCGTACACTGGGAGCAGTCCTGTATGTACCATAATGAAGTGCTTCACTGCGTCTTAGAGACTATCCATATGTTGCAGGCTTGGGGCAGAAAGATTCCTGAGAAAATAACAGAAGCAGCCAGACGTATGGCTATGGTGAATGTGGCATGGAAAAAGCCGGACGGCTGCCAGCCCCTTACAGGAGACAGCGATGAGACGAATGTAGAGGATATGCTGGCGGTATCTGCTATTCTGCTTGCAAAAGAGGGAAAGAAGGAGGCGGAAGTGTTAAAAGGCTGTGCCGGACAGTACCCGGATTATGAAAGCATATGGGATTTGCGCAGAGAGGGAGCTGAAATTTATGAGAGAATTTTAGGGCGTGTGCCCCAGCAGACAAACTTTATGCTGGAAGAAAGCGGAAACTATTATGTGCGAAATAACTGGGAACGTAACGGAGAATATCTGCACTTTAGAAACGGCTGCCTGGGAGGCGGACACGGACATAATGACAAGCTGCATATAGATGTAGTCAGTGAGGGTGAGGATGTGTTGGTCGATGCGGGAAGGTATCAGTACACTTATCATGAGAAAAATCGTATCTGGCTGAAAAGTGCGTATGCGCACAATACGCTGTTGGTGGACAATAAGGATTTTATGGAATATACCGATGCATGGGGGAGTGAGTATGCCGCGCCGGAATTGAGGATTTCGCCAATACAAAAGGCAGGGTATCTGGTATTGGAAGGGGCGCATACCGGTTATCTGCAAAAGGGGGTACAGGTGCTTTTAAAGAGAATGGTTGTGGTGTTGGAGCCGGGGGTATATGTTCTGGCAGATATGGCATACACCAGCGAAAAGCACACCTACAGCAGGCTTTTCCATTTTAATAATCAGGGAAATCTTGTTTGCGAAGATAACAGAATTGTATACAATGGGACAAGGGCAAAAATGGAGCTGGTATTTCCGCAGGAAAACATTTCTTTTCACAGAATAGAAAGCAAAATTTCCCGTCATTATAATTTGTGTGAAAAAAATGAGGCGGTAAGTGCAGAGGCGCAGGGGGAAGGGCAGACAGCCATGTTTGCGGTGCTGGCAGGAAAGCAGATGCAGCCGGTTCAGGTGAGTATGCGGTCGGTTTATAATCCGGTAAGAAACTGTGCGCTGAAAGAAGAATATGCTCAGGGTCTGTATATTCGTACGGATAATCACGAGTATCGGCTTATATTTAGATATAAGGACTTAACCGGTCCTCATGACTTGCTTCAAATGGATTCCTGCATGGGGATAGGACGTCTTTTGATAAGTGCAGACGGGGAAAATACCATCAGTTTCGCATGAGATATAAAAAGTGAAAGTTGTTTTACTGTAGAAAAGTAAAAAAACCGTTGACAAATTATTGTTTTTGTGATAATTTATCAGAGGAATAGCTGCCGAAGACAGCAGGTGCCGTAAGGCATAAGGATAAAAACGCCTGCCGAGGAAAGATTCATTCTTGATTCATAAGATTGATTTTGAGCCTCTTTGTCTTGTGCAAAGAGGCTTTCTTAATTTTGAGCAGCGCAGCCTAAAAAAATAAGGAGGTGCACTAATTCATGGCAAAAGTAGAACTTAAAAAACCTGTCGTAGAAGAAATTTCCAACAGCATTAAAGATGCAGCAGCTGTAGTTTTAGTAAACTACAAAGGTATCAATGTTGAGCAGGATACACAGATGCGTAAGGAATTAAGAGAAGCTGGAGTTGTTTACAAAGTTTACAAAAACACAATGATGAACTTTGCATTCAAAGGAACAGCTTGCGAAGAATTATGCCAGCATTTAGAAGGAACAAACGCTTTAGCTGTATGTACAGAAGATGCAACAGCTCCTGCAAGAATCCTTGCTAAATACGCAAAAACAGTTCCGACACTGGAATTAGTAGCAGGTGTTGTAGAAGACGCTTACTACGATAAGGCAGGAATCGAAGCACTTTCCCAGGTTCCTTCAAGAGAAGAACTTCTTGGAAAATTGCTTGGAAGTATCCAGTCTCCTATCGCAAACTTCGCTCGTGTGCTTAATCAGATTGCTGAACAGCAGGCCTAATAAGCAGTTTCAGTGAAGTGACCGCCCAAAGGGGCAGACCAAATAATATAATGAATGAAAAAATTGGAGGTAAATTATAATGGCAAAATTAACAACAGCTGAATTTATTGAAGCTATCAAAGAATTATCCGTATTAGAATTAAACGAATTAGTAAAAGCTTGTGAAGAAGAATTTGGTGTATCTGCAGCAGCAGGTGTTGTAGTTGCAGCAGCAGGCGGAGCAGCAGAAGCAGCAGAAGAAAAAGATGAGTTCGACGTAGAATTAACAGAAGTTGGACCAAACAAAGTTAAAGTTATCAAAATCGTTCGTGAAGCTACAGGCTTAGGCTTAAAAGAAGCTAAAGAAGTAGTTGACGGAGCTCCTAAGGTTCTGAAAGAAGCTGCATCTAAAGCAGAAGCTGAAGAAATCAAAACAAAACTGGAAGCAGAAGGCGCTAAAGTTACTCTTAAATAATTTTAACGTTCAGAGCATTTCTGGAAAATCAAAACTGCCGCATACGGTGATGAAAGTCATCGATGCGGCAGTTTTTTGTTGAATTGAATAAAATTTTATAAATAATTTCGTCATTTTTCCTGCGATAAAAACTTTACAAATTAACGCTTTAATACTATACTGTAATAAAAAAGAGAAAAGAGGGTGGAAAGATAATGATTACGTTTATCATTGGTCTTGTGATTTTGTTTGTAGGTGCAGCGTTATATGGAAGATTCTGCGAAAAGGTTTTTGGACCGGATGACAGAAAGACTCCGGCTTATACCAAGCAGGATGGTATTGATTATGTGCCTATGAAAAAGTGGAAAAACAGTCTTATTAACCTGCTGAATATTGCAGGTACAGGTCCAATTCTGGGTCCTATCCAGGGGATTTTGTTTGGCCCCATTGCCTTTATTACGATTCCTATCGGAAATATTATCGGAGGAGCTATGCACGATTACTTTTCCGGTATGATTTGTCTGCGGGACGGTGGAACACAGATGCCGGATATGATACGGAAGTACAGCAATAAGGGTGTTTATGGAGTCTATCAGGTTTTTTGCAGTTTACTGCTTCTACTGGTGGGTGCGGTGTTTGTTTACACGCCGGGAGACATAGCCGCGACGCAGGTCTTTGGATTTGACGGTGCAGCAACTTCAGTTTCTACCTGGGTAATCTATGGGATGATTTTTGCTTATTATCTTATTGCAACGGTATTTCCTATCGACGCTATTATCGGAAGGATTTATCCGGTTTTCGGTGCAGTGCTTCTGTTTTCAGCTATTGGTGTGTTTATAGGGCTTTTTGTGCAGGGATATCCGCTGGTAGAACTTTGGGATAACTGGAATGGTCCGTTGGTTGCTTACGGAGATTACTTTGGGGAAAATCATTTTATTCCGGTATTTTTCATTACAGTGGCTTGCGGTATTTTGTCTGGATTTCACTCTACACAGACGGCGATTATTTCCCGTACTGTCAAAAGTGAAAAAGAAGGACGTATGACTTTCTATAACATGATGATTGTGGAAGGATTTATTGCTATGGTTTGGGCTGCTGGAGCTATGGGAGTTTACAATCTGGGACTTCAGAGCGCAGATCCGGCTCTGGCTACGGCAACCATTGGTGTGGTTTGTAAGAATTTGCTGGGTTCTGTGGGCGGTATTATAGCACTTGTTGGAGTTATTGTACTTCCCATTACGTCAGGAGATACGGCGCTTCGTTCACTGCGGTTGGCTATTGCGGATACGTTCCGTATTGATCAGACTTCGACAAAGAAACGTTTGGCGCTGTCGGCGGTTATCTTTTCGCTGGTGGCAGCGATTCTGGTATTTGCTAAAATGAATGCAAATGGCTTTAATGTTTTGTGGCGTTATTTCGCCTGGTCGAATCAGGCCCTTTCGTTGTTTGCGTTTTTGGCAATATCTATCTGGATGTTTGAACATAAAAAAGAAAAATTTGTGTGGATGCCTTTGATACCGGGTGCCTGGTATGCTTTTGTTACAATTACCTATATAGCGAATGCTAAGATTGGGTTTAATATTCCATGGACAGGCGCTTATATCGTTGGTGTATGTGCGGCAGTGGCTTATGTGGGTGTGATACTTTGGTATGGCAAGAATAGGGCAGCAGCTGTGAAATAGATTTTGAGAGAACCTTTGCGGAGGTTCTCTTTTGTGTCGGGAAAAAATATTATTTTAGGAAAATCTATTGACACTCTTGACAAAGCATGATATAGTGAGAAATGCACTATTATGGCAAGTTATGCCTAGGAGTCTATCAAAAAGAGACTTCAGCATTAATTAAATTAAAACATACAAGGGGTGAAACGTCAATGGAGAAAAACAGAATCCGTTCCGTAACTAATGGTAAGGCAATGAGAATGTCATACCAGCGCCAGAAAGAGGTACTGGAAATGCCAAACCTCATCGAGGTTCAGAAAGATTCTTACCAGTGGTTTCTGGACGAAGGCTTAAATGAGGTTTTTGAAGACATCTCTCCAATCGCAGACTATAGCGGTAAATTGAGCTTGGAATTTGTTGGCTTTACTTTGTGTGAAGATGAAAAGAAATATTCCATCGAGCAGTGTAAGGAAAGAGATGCAACATATGCAGCGCCTTTGAAAGTAAAGGTGAGATTACACAACAAAGAAAACGGCGAAATTGCTACACATGAGATTTTCATGGGTGATTTGCCACTAATGACAGCAACCGGTACGTTTGTTATTAACGGTGCTGAACGTGTTATCGTCAGCCAGTTAGTACGTTCACCGGGTATTTATTATGCAATCGCACACGATAAACTGGGAAAAACCCTGTATTCCTCTACTGTTATCCCCAACAGGGGCGCATGGCTGGAATATGAAACCGACTCCAATGACGTATTCTATGTGCGTGTAGACAGAACCAGAAAAGTCCCTATTACAGTTTTGATTCGTGCTCTTGGTATTGGCACGAATGCGGAAATTATCGATTTATTCGGTGAAGAACCAAAGATTTTAGCCAGCTTTACAAAGGATACTTCCGAAAACTATCAGGAAGGTCTGCTGGAATTATACAAAAAGATTCGCCCGGGTGAACCGCTGGCTGTGGAAAGTGCAGAGAGCCTGATTACAAGCATGTTCTTTGACCCGCGGCGCTATGACCTGGCAAAAGTGGGACGTTACAAATTTAATAAGAAATTACTCCTTCGTAATCGTATTGCAGGGCAGATGCTTGCTGAAGAGGTCGTGGATGTAACAACAGGCGAGATTATCGCAGAAGCCGGAACCGTTGTAACAAAGGAACTGGCTGACCAGATTCAGAACGCTGCTGTTCCATATGTATGGATTCAGGGCGAAGAGCGCAACATCAAAGTACTTTCCAGCATGGCGGTAGATATCAGAAGTCATGTGGATTTAAGCGAGGAAGAACTGAAAGAGCTGGGTGTTACAGAATTCGTATACTATCCGGTACTTGCAAAGATTCTGGAAGAAAATGAAGAAACGGAAGATATCAAAGACGCAATCAGGAGAGACATTCATGAATTGATTCCGAAGCACATTACAAAGGAAGATATTCTGGCGTCTATCAACTACAACATGCATCTGGAATACGGTCTTGGAACCGATGATGATATCGACCACTTAGGAAACAGACGTATCAGAGCTGTAGGTGAACTGTTGCAGAACCAGTACAGAATCGGTCTTTCCAGACTGGAAAGAGTGGTTCGTGAAAGAATGACCACCCAGGATTTAGATGGTATTTCACCGCAGTCCCTGATTAATATCAAACCGGTAACTGCAGCAGTGAAAGAATTCTTCGGTTCTTCTCAGCTGTCCCAGTTCATGGATCAGAACAACCCTCTGGGTGAGCTGACACATAAGAGACGTCTTTCCGCACTTGGACCTGGCGGTCTGTCCCGAGACAGAGCCGGATTCGAGGTACGAGATGTCCACTACTCCCATTACGGAAGAATGTGTCCTATTGAGACCCCTGAAGGTCCGAACATCGGTCTGATTAACTCTCTGGCTTCTTATGCGAGAATCAATGAGTATGGTTTCGTAGAAGCGCCTTACAGAAAGATTGATAAGACAGATAAGAAAAATCCTCGTGTTACAGATGAAGTTATCTATATGACAGCAGATGAAGAGGATAATTACCATGTAGCACAGGCGAATGAGCCGCTGGACGAAGAAGGACATTTCATTCATAAGAATGTATCCGGTCGTTACAGAGAAGAAACACAGGAATACGAACGCCAGATGTTCGATTATATGGACGTATCCCCGAAGATGGTGTTCTCAGTGGCTACAGCTTTGATTCCGTTCCTGCAGAACGACGACGCCAACCGTGCGCTCATGGGTTCCAACATGCAGCGTCAGGCCGTGCCGCTTCTGACGACAGACGCGCCGGTAGTTGGTACTGGTATGGAATCAAAAACAGCAGTGGACTCCGGTGTTTGTGTGCTTGCGGATAAAGCAGGTACTGTAGAGTGTGCTGCGTCAAAAGAAATTACTATTAAAAATGATGACGGTACAAAATCCGTTTATCATCTGACAAAATTCATGAGAAGTAACCAGAGTAACTGCTACAACCAGAGACCGATTGTGTTTAAGGGTGAGCATGTAGAAGCAGGACAGGTTATTGCAGACGGTCCTTCTACTTCTAACGGAGAACTGGCACTTGGTAAGAACCCGTTGATTGGATTCATGACCTGGGAAGGTTACAACTACGAGGATGCCGTTCTTCTGAGCGAAAGACTGGTTATGGATGATGTATATACATCTATTCATATTGAAGAATATGAAGCGGAAGCAAGAGATACCAAGCTGGGACCGGAAGAAATTACAAGAGATGTTCCTGGTGTGGGTGACGATGCATTAAAAGATTTGGACGAAAGAGGTATTATCCGTATCGGTGCGGAAGTTCGTGCCGGAGATATTCTGGTTGGTAAGGTAACTCCAAAGGGAGAGACAGAACTGACTGCAGAAGAAAGACTGCTTCGTGCTATCTTTGGTGAGAAAGCAAGAGAAGTGCGTGATACTTCCCTGAAAGTGCCGCATGGTGAATACGGTATTGTCGTAGACGCAAAAGTGTTTACAAGAGAAAACGGCGACGAGTTGTCACCGGGTGTAAACCAGGCTGTCCGCATCTACATCGCACAGAAGAGAAAAATCTCTGTTGGTGATAAGATGGCCGGTCGTCACGGTAACAAGGGTGTTGTCTCCCGTGTACTTCCTGTAGAAGATATGCCGTTCCTGCCAAATGGACGTCCGCTGGACATCGTACTGAATCCTCTGGGCGTGCCTTCCCGTATGAACATCGGACAGGTGCTGGAAATCCACTTGAGTCTTGCTGCGAAAGCACTTGGCTTCAATATTGCGACACCGGTATTTGACGGTGCAAACGAAAATGATATTCAGGACACACTGGAGCTTGCAAATGATTATGTAAATACAGAAGATTTTGAAGAGTTCCGTGCAAAATATGAAGATACATTAAGACCGGAAGTTATGCAGTTCCTGGACGAAAACAAGGCTCACAGAGAGCTTTGGAAGGGCGTTCCGCTTTCCAGAGACGGAAAAGTAAGACTGCGAGATGGACGTACCGGTGAATATTTTGACAGTCCGGTAACCATCGGACACATGCACTACCTGAAACTGCATCACCTGGTAGACGATAAGATTCATGCACGTTCCACTGGTCCATACTCCCTGGTAACACAGCAGCCGCTGGGTGGTAAAGCTCAGTTCGGCGGACAGCGTTTCGGAGAGATGGAGGTTTGGGCTCTGGAGGCTTACGGTGCATCTTATACTCTGCAGGAAATCCTGACAGTAAAATCCGATGATGTTATCGGTCGTGTGAAAACTTACGAAGCAATTATTAAAGGCGACAATATTCCGAAACCGGGTGTTCCGGAATCCTTCAAGGTACTTCTGAAAGAATTGCAGTCCCTGGGTCTTGACGTCAGAGTTCTGGGCGAAGACATGCAGGAAGTGGAAATCATGGAAAACGTAGATTACGGCGATACAGACATGCGTTCCATTATCGAAGGCGATTCCAGAGGAAGAGAAGAAGAGGACTACGGCAGCCACGGATTCTCCAAACAGGAGTTTGAAGGAGAAGAACTGGTAGATGTTGAAGAAGAAGCTGATGAAGACGACGTATTCTTAGGCTTTGATGAAGATGCTCTTGACGAAGAGTAAGGAGGAAAGGAGTCCACAATGCCAGAAACAGCAAAGAATGAGGTATATAAGCCAATGACCTTTGATGCCATTAAAATCGGACTGGCATCCCCGGAGAAAATCCGGGAATGGTCTCATGGTGAGGTGAAAAAACCGGAAACCATTAACTACAGAACACTGAAACCGGAAAAGGACGGCCTTTTCTGCGAAAGAATCTTCGGACCAAGCAAGGATTGGGAGTGTCACTGTGGTAAGTATAAGAAGATTCGTTATAAAGGCGTAATCTGTGACAGATGTGGTGTTGAAGTGACAAAAGCATCTGTCCGCAGAGAGCGTATGGGACATATTGAACTGGCAGCGCCGGTTTCCCATATCTGGTATTTCAAGGGTATTCCTTCCAGAATGGGTCTGATTCTTGACCTGTCCCCAAGAACTTTGGAAAAAGTTCTTTATTTTGCTAACTACATTGTACTGGATGCAGGAACTACAGACCTGCAGTACAAACAGGTTCTGACGGAGAGAGAATATCAGGACGCCAGAGAAAAATACGGCGAAGAATTCCGCGTGGGCATGGGTGCAGAAGCGATTCAGGAACTTCTGGCAGCTATCGACCTGGAAAGAGAATCCAAAGAGCTGAAAGCGGGCTTAAAGGATTCGACAGGCCAGAAACGTGCCCGTATTGTAAAACGTCTGGAAGTTGTAGAAGCTTTCCGTGAATCCGGAAACAGACCGGACTGGATGATTATGACTGTTGTTCCGGTAATTCCGCCGGATTTACGTCCTATGGTACAGCTGGACGGCGGACGTTTTGCAACCTCTGACTTAAATGATTTGTACAGAAGAATTATCAATAGAAACAACCGTCTGAAAAGACTGTTGGAACTGGGCGCACCGGATATTATTGTCCGCAACGAGAAGAGAATGCTGCAGGAAGCTGTGGACGCTCTTATCGACAATGGACGCCGCGGCCGTCCGGTTACAGGTCCTGGAAACAGAGCGCTGAAATCCCTTTCCGATATGCTGAAAGGTAAATCAGGACGTTTCCGTCAGAACCTGCTTGGTAAACGTGTTGACTACTCAGGACGTTCCGTTATCGTCGTAGGACCGGAACTGAAAATTTTCCAGTGTGGTCTTCCGAAAGAAATGGCTATCGAGCTGTTTAAGCCGTTCGTAATGAAAGAACTGGTATCTAACGGTACTGCCCACAACATCAAGAATGCAAAGAAGATGGTAGAAAAGCTGGAGCCGGCTGTATGGGACGTACTGGAAGATGTTATTAAAGAGCATCCGGTTATGTTAAACCGTGCACCTACTCTGCACAGACTTGGTATTCAGGCCTTTGAACCGATTCTGGTAGAGGGTAAGGCAATTAAGCTGCACCCATTGGTTTGTACTGCGTTCAACGCGGACTTCGATGGTGACCAGATGGCGGTTCACCTTCCATTGTCTGTAGAAGCTCAGGCAGAGTGCCGTTTCCTTCTGCTTTCACCGAATAACCTGCTGAAACCGTCTGATGGTGGTCCGGTAGCCGTTCCTTCACAGGATATGGTTCTTGGTATTTACTATCTGACACAGGAAAGACCGGGAAGCAAGGGCGAAGGCAAGATATTCAAGAGTGTAAACGAAGCTATTCTGGCTTATGAAAACCAGGCCATTACTCTGCAGACCAAGATTTTTGTATATGCAGAGAAGAAAATGGCTGATGGAAGCATTTTAAGAGGAAAGGTGCCGTCCACACTGGGACGTCTTCTGTTCAACGAAATTCTTCCTCAGGATTTAGGCTTTGTTGACAGAACTGTACCGGGCAATGAATTGCTTCCGGAAGTGGATTTCCTGGTAGGAAAGAAACAGTTAAAACAGATTCTGGAAAAAGTTATCAATACTCACGGCGCAACCAAGACGGCAGAAGTTTTGGATGCAATTAAAGCTATGGGTTACAAATATTCTACAAGAGCGGCTATGACGGTATCTATTTCCGATATGACCGTGCCGCCTCAGAAACCGGAAATGATTAAACAGGCACAGGATACCGTTGACCTGATTACCAAGAACTTCAAACGTGGTCTGATTACAGAAGAAGAGCGTTACAAAGAAGTTGTAGATACATGGAAAAAGACGGACGATGCCCTGACAAAAGCGCTGCTTACCGGACTGGACAAGTACAACAACATCTTCATGATGGCTGACTCCGGTGCCCGTGGTTCTGATAAGCAGATTAAACAGCTGGCAGGTATGCGTGGTTTGATGGCCGATACAACTGGTCACACCATCGAGTTGCCTATTAAATCAAACTTCCGTGAAGGTCTGGACGTACTGGAATACTTCATGTCTGCCCATGGTGCTCGTAAAGGTCTGTCCGATACAGCGCTTCGTACCGCCGACTCCGGTTACCTGACAAGACGTCTGGTTGACGTTTCTCAGGAACTGATTGTCCGCGATGTGGACTGCTGTGAAGGTACAGGAGAAATTCCGGGTATGTGGATTAAAGCCTTTGCAGACGGAAAAGAAGAAATCGAAAGTCTTCAGGAACGTATTACAGGACGTTTCTCCTGCGAGACAATCAAAGATAAAGATGGAAATGTTATCGTAAAAGCAAACCATATGATTACACCGAAACGTGCTGCAAGAGTGGTAAAAGACGGTGTAAACGCAGAAGGCAAGCCATACGATACTGTAAAAATCCGTACGATTCTTACCTGTAAATGTAAGATTGGTGTCTGCGCAAAATGTTACGGTGCCAACATGGCTACAGGTGAGCCGGTACAGGTTGGTGAATCTGTTGGTATCATTGCAGCGCAGTCCATCGGTGAACCTGGTACACAGCTTACCATGCGTACTTTCCATACCGGTGGTGTGGCCGGCGGAGATATCACACAGGGTCTTCCTCGTGTCGAAGAGCTTTTCGAGGCAAGAAAGCCGAAAGGTCTTGCCATTATCACGGAAATCAAGGGTGTTGCGACACTCAAAGATACCAAGAAGAAGCGTGAGATTATTGTTACAGACAATGAAAGCGGTGAATCCAAGACTTACCTGATTCCATACGGCTCCCGTATTAAAGTACAGGATGGCGATTATCTGGAAGCAGGTGACGAACTGACAGAAGGTTCTGTAAATCCGCATGATATCCTGAGAATTAAGGGTGTTCGTGCTGTACAGGATTACATGATTCGCGAAGTACAGCGAGTTTACCGTCTGCAGGGTGTAGAAATCAACGATAAGCATATCGAAGTGATTGTTCGCCAGATGTTGAAGAAAATCCGTATCGAGAATAATGGAGATACAGAATTCCTTCCGGGTACTCTGGTAGACGTTTTAGACTTCGAGGAGGAAAATGGAAAACTTATTGCAGAGGGCAAAGAGCCGGCAGAAGGCCAGCAGGTTATGCTGGGTATCACAAAGGCTTCTCTGGCAACCAACTCCTTCTTATCAGCCGCTTCCTTCCAGGAAACTACAAAGGTTCTTACAGAAGCAGCTATCAAAGGTAAGATTGACCCGCTTATCGGTCTGAAAGAAAACGTTCTTATCGGTAAATTGATTCCGGCTGGTACAGGTATGAAGACTTATGCCAACATTAAGCTGGATACAGACGGAGACGACGAAGAAGAATTTGAAGACGACTTAGATGAGACAGAAGAAGAATTACTGGAAACTGCAGAGGATTCTGAAGACGCAGAAGGGGAAGAAGTAGAAGAAATGGAACTTTCTGAAGAGGAAGAAGAAGCAGAATTAACAGAAGAATAAAAACAGAAGCACGGAAAATTCCGAAAGGGGTTTTCCGTGCTTCTGTTTTATATAACGGATATGTAAAACTGTTTAATAGCATAGGCCGCAGCGCCGGCAGCACCTTCCAAAGGATTGTAGGGAAGGATGTCTACGGTCTGGTCTGTTGGGTCATCCACAAAAAGGAGCTGCTGCTTAATGTAGTCCATGAGTTCCTCACTGATTTCCTCGTTGGAAAAGAGGGGGCAGTGAAGATAAATCTTGTCCGGGTTCATAATAATGGCCAGATTGGAAATGGTAACACCTAAATATTTCAGGGCAGTGGAAATGTAACTGCCTACCTGAGGGTCGCCCAGGGAGAAGGCCTTGGACATATCCTCCAGCGTCAGTTCTTCCGCGGAAGGCTTTAGGGAAGTCAGAACCGTTGCAGCGTTGCTGTTGTAAAGCAACCGGCAATATTTTAAGAGCCAGGTTTCGCTGCAGTAAGTCTGAAGACAGCCGCGTTTGCCGCATTCGCATTTCTTGCCTTCTGGATTTACAATGGTGTGTCCAATCTCTCCGGCATAGTAGTTTGTACCCTGAAAGAGGCGGCTGTCTTTCATCATGGCACAGAACATTCCCAGTCCTATATGGAAAAAAGCAAAAGTTTCCGGTGAAGACTTGTCGAACAGATAGCGTCCGAAAGCCATACAGCGCACATTATTTTCACATATTACCGGAAATGGAAGGCGCTTTTTTAATTCTTTCCCGCTGAATCCGGGAAAAGTAGAAGAATTTACAATCACCTTATCTTGTTTGTGGTCAATGTGTCCGGGTACAGCAACACCAATTCCTATAAGAGAGTTCGTGATTTCAGGGAGACTGTCCAAAATCTCTGTGATTTTATGTATCAGGAATTCTGTAATGTTTTCTTTTGGCTCTGATTTCCTCAGTATGGAAGTTTCGAATACAGGTTTTCCCCGGAGATTGCAGATGAGAAAACGCACATGCCGCAGGGTAAATTCTACTCCCATGGAATATACATGGTCGGGAACTATATCCAGCAGAATCTTCTTTCGTCCGGGAGAAGAGTCTCCATGGGTTTCATCCGAACCTAATTCCCGGATAATACCTTCCTGAATAAAATTTGAGGATATGGAAGTTACTGTAGCGGGGGTAATCTGTGTTTTTTTGGCAATGGTTGAACGGGCAACCGGAGCATGACGGAAAATATATTCCAGAATGGTGCTTCTGTTTTCCTGAGTGGTCATAAGCTGCAAACCTCCTGTAACAAATCTAATATTAAAAGTTTTCAATCAGAGGAAAGCCAGTATAATTGGTAGAAACTTCCACTACCCGATAAACATCAAGGGCTTTCTGGAAAGTGTCTTCCTGCGAACAAATATAATAGGTAAAGGTTTTCCAGGCTTCTCCGGCCTCTTGTGTCCTGCCGTCAGCAAGAAGGAAGAGGGCTTTTGATAATAATATACAATATTCCCTGTGGTAGTCAAGGTGTTTCCAGAAAAGCTGCTGTACAGGGGGCAGCGCTGCTTTGTCCTGGGCAGCGCACACAGACAAAAAGGTTTCTGCTGTCTGTGTCACCTGCTGCATGCTTTTTGCCACAGCAGGATTTTGACGGCTGCCTTTGCCATTGCAGTAATCGCAGTTGCACAGAGAAGAGAGCCGGGACAGGTAGGAAAAGCAGGATTCCCAGTCCTTTCCGTAGGCAGCCTGGAAATATTCTTCGACCAGTTCTTCAAAGGAGCAGTCTGTTCCGAAAAGACATTTTCCCATAATGTAGTTGGGCAGTCCGTTGGGGAGAAAGCAGCGAAGTTCCTGACAACTCATGTATCCGTCCAGTTTTAAATCCGTCAGGCGGTGAATATCCTCGTAGATAATCCGCGAAATATGCAGGTATCCCATATCTCCATAATGAGCTCGGCCCAGGGGATAATCATAATCGAAACATTCTCCGTGGAAAATTTTCTGCCACTGAGCCAGAAAAGAAAGGTTTTCTGTTAGATTTACCGGCAGGGTAATCTGATTTCTCTGATACGGTACAGGTGCGGGGAGCTGTTCCGGAATTTCATAGGACTGCAGAAATGTTCGGCTGATAGGGGCGAACATCATAACAAACCGATGAGGGTGAAGCAGTTTTTCTTCTATGGGAGCCCACAGAAGTTCTTCGTAAATCAGAAAGACAATTTTTGTATCCAGCTGTTTTTGGGTCAGGGCTCTGTCAATTTCATTCAAAATATGTACATACAGGTCCGAGGGTAAATGCTTTTTGCAGGTATCACATTCGCAGTGGTTGTTGGAAGCGTCTGCCAGCCATACATGGAGATAGTCTACTTCGGGATGGAGCATGGCATAAGCCGTTACCTTTTCTGCAAAAGAAGCAATGACATCTGGGTTGGAATAGCACAGGTTCGTGTTAATTGGAATCCCCTGAAAAAATCCTCTTTTTCCGTCCATAAGGGCTGTCATGTTTTCCTGTTCTTTGGTAAGAATCGTGTCCGAAGGAACCCATCCCAGAGTATTTTGTCCCAGTACGGAACAAGTCCAGCCGTGCCCTACCCTATGGTGTTTCAGGCTTCTTTTTTGCAGTTCCCGGTCAATAACCGAGGAGATTTCAGCTGCCTTTTCCAGAGAAAATGCTTCCGGTCTCTTCAGAGGATTGTTTTTATGGCTGTACCATAGATTTAGAAAA
This sequence comes from Blautia sp. HCN-20427, assembly GCF_037890365.1. NCBI lineage: Bacteria > Bacillati > Bacillota > Clostridia > Lachnospirales > Lachnospiraceae > Blautia > Blautia sp. HCN-20427. The sequence continues at coordinate 44,308 of NZ_JBBKBX010000016.1, forward strand.
GCATAAGGGAGTTCAAACTGCAGAAAAAAGGAATTGTAGCCCAGTTTCGGGAGCCAGTCGATAAATTCCAAAATATTTTCCGGCGTATCTGCGCCTTCGATACAGACTCCTCTGTGGCGATAACGTGCCTTTTGGCGCCGGGAAATCTGGATTTCTTCTATATGGGGGACAGAAGGAATCCATTCATATTCTTTTCCCGGTCTTAGAAAGCGGCAGCCCAGAAGCGTGAGATACTGATACACGCCCAGGAGTACGGAGCGGGGATTACTGCCTTTGATATGCCCGCTTAAATGGGAGATTTCAATTTCGTATTCATCTTCATCTGAAGAACATTCAGAATCAGGAAAGAGTCCGAGGTATATTTTTTTGCGGTAAGTCTCGTCCGTCTGCTCAGTATCTTGCGAAAAAGAAATCGTATTATTTATTTTTGATAAGTAATATTTCAACTCAGAACCAGCGAACAGAATGGTTTTGGATGTTGATAAATACTCAACTCGGATATCCATTTTTAGCCCTCCATAATTTAATTATTAAAAATAATAAATTGTAAATTGATTATAGCGAAAAGAAAACAAAAAGTATATGTGAAAAATGCATATAAAATAAAATGTTAAATTGACTATATTTAACAAAATGATAAATAAATGTTGATTTATTACCAAGAACATAGTATATTATACCCATGGAAATGAAAAGGAAAAATGAGGAAATGATAATTATATAAAATAAATAAATGGAGGGCTATATGAAAACGAAAACAACATTGGCGGAGTTCAAAAGTTTGAATTCTGTCAGAAAAAAACGTATTTTGCGGAAAAATGCCTGGTGCTGGGTGTTTATGCTGCCAACCCTGATTCTGTACATCTTGTTTCAGGGATATCCGATTATTACCAGTGCCTGGTATTCTCTTCTGGATTGGTCGGGTATGACTATGAATGCCACCTATGTGGGACTTGGAAACTTCAAAGAGCTTCTGGCAGACCCCCTGTTTTACAATTCTGTGGCAAACAGTTTTAAGTATATGGCGCTAAGCGTTCCGATTCAGCTTGTTTTGTCGCTGGTTATTGCTTACATATTGACCAGTATTATCCGGAGAGGAGCTACAGTGTTCCGTACCATGTATTTCGTTCCTGTGGTAACGACTGCTTCTATCGTAGGGATTATTATGATTTTTATTTTCGGCGGTACCGGTCCCGTAAACCAGCTATTGTCACTTCTGGGAATTGATACGATTAACTTTCTGGGAGATGAAAAGACAGCGCTCTTTACGGTGGTGCTTATCGGTATCTGGAAAGACCTGGGAACATATATGATTTACTGGATTGCTGCTCTGCAGAGTGTATCACAGGATGTATATGAGGCCGCAAAAATTGATGGGGCCGGAAAGTTCAGAACCTTTACAGATGTAGTTTTCCCTTTGATTCTTCCTATCGGCGGTGTAATCGCTGTGCTGTGCGTCATTGGTTCTTTGAAAGTGTTCGACATTGTGCAGACCATGACCAATGGCGGTCCTTACTTTGCGACAGATGTTGTGGCAACCTTTGTATACCGGACAGCTTATTCCAGTACAACCGGAAGTCCCCGTCTGGGTTATGCCAGTGCAGCGGCGCTCTTGTTTGGTCTTATGGTAGTTATAATCGGTCTTGTGTTAAACGGGGTCAAAACTTACTTTAATAAGAAGAGAAATATTTAGGAAAGGGGATAGGCGAATTTATGAAAAGAGAAAAAATTGCAGGAAAATTTGGGAGAAGTATTGTTTATGTACTGCTTTCTGTTGTGGCTCTGATTTGGATATATCCCTTTATCTGGATGATTACGGCATCGCTGAAAACCCAGGATGAGTTTTTTGCCAGCGGTTTAAGTTTGATACCAAAGAGTCTGAACTTTGAAAACTATGTGAGAGCATGGAACAATGCCAATTTCGGTGTGTACTTTAAGAACTCCATTATTGTAACGGTCAGTGTAGTGGTGATTGTGCTTCTGGCAACTTCTGCGGCTGGCTATGTTATGGGGCGCTATGCTTTTGTGGGCAAGAAACTGATTATGGGAATCTTCATGGCCAGTATTACCATTCCTTTGGTGTTTACTGTAATTCCGATTTATGAATTGCTGAAGGAAATGGGACTGGAACAGAATCTGCTGGGATTGATTCTGGCGGAAGCAGGAGGAGGACATGTTATTTTCCTGATGCTCTTCTCCAGTTTTTACGGGGGGATTCCAAAGGAACTGGAAGAAGCGGCAACCATTGACGGCAGCGGTTTCCTGAAAACGTATTCCAGCATTATGTTTCCGCTGGCCAAACCGATTATGGCAACGGTAGTTATCATGCAGTTTATATGGACCTGGAATTCTTTCCTTTTGCCGTTGATTGTTACGCTGAGCAGACCGGAGCTGAGGACGCTGGCGGTTGGCCTGTATGCCCTTAGGGGAGAAAACGTGGTGGACTGGACAGGTATTGCAGCTGGCGCATGTATTGCGGTGCTGCCGATTATTCTGATATTTATATGCCTGCAGAGATATTTTGTAGATGGTGTAGCAGGTGCAGTAAAGAGTTAAGAAATAAAATTTACTATATTTATTTTAAGGAGGTATTTTAAAATGAAAAGGAGAATTGCAGCATTAGCTATGGCTGGTCTGATGGTATTATCAGCAGCGGGATGCGGCCCTCAGGTAAACGGAGGAGGCTCTGAAGGGAAAGAGCAGGAGTCATCTTCTGAGAAAAAAGAAGATGCAAAAAGTGATGGAGAGGTGGTACTTCAGGTTGTAGATATGAGTGACTCTACAAAGGCCAGAAGAGAAGAGTACAACAAAAAGTTTGAGGAAGAGAACAACTGTAAGGTTGAGTACACGGTATTGGCAGGAGACCAGTATCAGACAACCATCAACTCTTCTATTAAAGCAAACACAGCGCCGGATTTATTTGCTCTTCCAAGCGGTGTGAAATTGTCGACAGCCGTAGAAGAAGGCTGGTATATGCCGATGAATGATTATGTGGAAGACGGATTCTTTGATACTTTTTCAGAAGGTGCATTGAATGAAGGTATTACGACTATGGACGGGGAAGTGTATGTACTTCCGGAAGCGGCTAATATTGTCAATACACTGGTATTTTACAATAAAAATGTACTGGAAGACGCAGGTGTAGATACCAACAGCCTTCCAAAAACCTGGAGTGAATTCAGAGAAGTCTGCAAACAGGTTACAGAAGCGGGAAAAGGTAAATACTATGGTATGATTGAAGGCGGAAAACAGGTAAACAGACTGGAAATCGCTATCCGTGCACTGTCTTGTCTGGCAGGCAGCAAGTCTAATGATATCGGTGTTATCAGTATGGTAGATGGCAAAAATGTACTGAATTCTGATGCTATGATTCAGGCCTTTGATTTTTACAGCGGACTGGTACAGGACGGCAGTTTCCATCCGGATTCCGCAAACCTGGCAGCGCCGGAAGCAAGAGCATTGTTTGCACAGAATCAGGCAGCATTCTTGATTCAGGGAGCGTGGTGTATCTCCACATGGGAAAAAGAAAATCCGGATTTGGAGTTTGGTGTTATGGAAATGCCGGTGCCGGATGAGGGTGCAAAGGGCGGTCTTCCTTACATCGGTGCGCAGCCATGGATGGGTATCTCCAAAACCTCTGAAAATCCGGAATTGGCAGCAAAATATCTTCAGGGACTCTACTCTGAAGAATATCAGTCAGGGGTTGTAGAAGATGGAGGTTTCGTATCAGCAATAGAAGGTGTGAATGAGAAATACATGAAAGACGGCGTTATGAAGGATTACTACACACTGGCTCTGGAACAGGGTAAACTCTGCCCAGACCCAATCGTAGGAAATGCAGATACAGCGGCTGTTTATGCAAATATCAAAGAAGTATCCCCGAATCTGGGACAGATTGTACAGGGTGTTCTTACCGGAAAAACAGATTACAAAGATTCCCTGAATACACTGGCAGAAAATACACAGAAAGAATGGGATAACGGAATTGCAAAAGCAAAAGAAGCGGGGGCGAATGTTTCTGCAGCAGATTTTGAATTTAAAAACTGGAATCCATTAGAAGATTATACGGCAGAGAACTACGAAAGCAAATAAGAGAGGAAAGCCGGGGCCCGGAATTTGGGTTCCGGTTTTTTTCTGCAAAAAAGTGAAAAAGCCCTTGACACCGTAATTTTTCGTGGATATAATGAGAGAGCGTGCAAAAAGACGTAAGTTTTTTGTGCGCAAAAAAGTTTATTCAGAATTGAATGACTTGCAGCCACTAATTCCTTCTATATAAATAGAAGGATGTGCAAATTTTACAGGAGGTGAAAGGAATGCCAACATTTAACCAGTTAGTAAGAAAAGGACGTCAGACTACAGCGAAAAAGTCTACAGCACCTGCACTTCAGAAGAGCTACAACTCTTTACAGAAAAAGACATCTGATATGTCTTCTCCACAGAAGAGAGGTGTTTGTACAGCTGTTAAAACTGCTACACCTAAAAAACCTAACTCTGCTCTTAGAAAAATCGCCAGAGTTCGTCTTTCCAACGGAATCGAAGTAACAAGCTACATTCCTGGAGAAGGTCATAACTTACAGGAGCACAGCGTTGTTCTTATCAGAGGCGGTAGAGTAAAAGACTTACCAGGTACCAGATACCACATCGTTCGTGGTACATTAGATACAGCAGGTGTTGCTAACAGACGCCAGGCTCGTTCTAAATACGGTGCTAAGAGACCTAAAAAATAATAAGTAACTTTTAAAAATCCAGAAATAGTAAAAGCAAATCAGAGGCTTTTATTATGATGAATTCATAGAAGTCACAAAGAACTATTAAAATTGTACCGGGATTCCATAAGCCCAGGAGTGGCTGCGGGTTTATATAGAGAAGTTACCGAGTGCGAACATACAGAATAGTTTGTGTGAGTACCTATGATTTAATCGGAAATGATTAAGGAGGGAAGTAACGTGCCACGTAAAGGACATACTCAGAAAAGAGACGTTCTGGCTGACCCAATGTACAATAGCAAGGTAGTTACTAAACTTATTAACAGCATTATGCTGGACGGTAAGAAAGGTGTAGCTCAGAAAATTGTTTACGGTGCATTCGCCAGAGTGGAAGAAAAAGCTGGAAAACCAGCAATCGAAGTATTTGAAGAAGCAATGAACAACATCATGCCTGTATTAGAGGTTAAAGCAAGACGTATCGGTGGAGCTACCTACCAGGTACCTATCGAAGTAAGAGCAGACAGACGTCAGGCATTAGCTCTTCGCTGGATTACATTGTACTCCCGTAAAAGAGGAGAAAAAACAATGGAAGAAAGACTGGCTAATGAATTATTAGATGCAATGAACAACACAGGTGCATCTGTTAAGAAGAAAGAAGACATGCATAAGATGGCTGAGGCAAATAAAGCATTTGCTCACTATCGTTTCTAAGAGGAGGAAATCCAATTGGCTGGAAGAGAATATCCATTAGAGAGAACCAGAAACATCGGTATTATGGCGCATATTGATGCTGGTAAAACTACCACAACAGAGCGTATTCTGTACTATACCGGTGTAAACTATAAAATCGGTGATACTCATGAAGGTACTGCTACCATGGACTGGATGGAGCAGGAACAGGAAAGAGGTATCACAATTACTTCAGCCGCTACTACATGCCACTGGACTCTGCAGGGAAACTGCAAACCGAAACCAGGTGCATTAGAGCATCGTATCAACATCATTGATACACCGGGACACGTTGACTTTACAGTAGAAGTTGAGCGTTCTCTGCGTGTACTTGATGGTGCGGTAGGTGTATTCTGTGCTAAGGGCGGTGTTGAACCACAGTCTGAAAACGTATGGCGTCAGGCTGACACTTACAATGTACCTCGTATGGCTTTCATCAACAAGATGGACATCCTTGGTGCAGACTTCTACAACGCAGTAGAACAGATTAAAACAAGATTAGGTAAAAATGCTATCTGCATTCAGTTACCAATCGGTAAAGAAGATGAATTCAAAGGAATCATCGACTTATTTGAAATGAAAGCCTACATCTACAATGATGAAAAAGGTGATGATATTTCTATCGTAGATATTCCGGAAGACATGAAAGAAGACGCAGAACTGTACCGTACAGAACTGGTAGAGAAAATCTGCGAATTAGACGATGACTTAATGATGGAATATCTGGAAGGCGAAGAACCTTCTACAGAAGCATTAAAAGCTGCACTGAGAAAAGGTACATGCGAATGTGCTGCTGTTCCTGTTTGCTGTGGTACAGCTTACAGAAACAAAGGTGTTCAGAAGCTTCTCGATGCTATCATTGAGTACATGCCATCACCGGTAGACGTACCTGCTATTCAGGGTACAGACTTAGATGGAAACCCAATGGAAAAACATTCCTCAGATGATGAACCATTTGCAGCTCTTGCATTCAAAATCATGGTTGACCCATTTGTTGGTAAGCTTGCATTCTTCCGTGTATATTCAGGAACAATCAACTCCGGTTCTTATGTTCTGAACTCTACAAAAGGAAAGAAAGAACGTGTTGGACGTATCCTTCAGATGCACGCTAACAAACGTCAGGAATTAGATAAAGTATATGCCGGTGATATCGCAGCAGCTGTTGGTTTGAAATTTACAACAACAGGTGATACAATCTGTGACGAACAGCATCCGGTAATTCTGGAGTCTATGGAATTCCCAGAACCAGTTATCGAGCTTGCTATCGAGCCTAAGACAAAAGCTGGTCAGGGTAAATTAGGTGAGTCTTTAGCAAAACTTGCTGAAGAAGACCCAACATTCCGTGCTCATACAAATAAAGAAACAGGACAGACAATCATCGCTGGTATGGGTGAGCTTCACCTGGAAATCATCGTAGACCGTCTGCTTCGTGAATTCAAAGTAGAAGCAAACGTAGGTGCTCCTCAAGTTGCTTACAAAGAAACATTTACAAAAGCTGTAGATGTTGACAGCAAATATGCAAAACAGTCCGGTGGTCGTGGACAGTACGGTCACTGTAAAGTTAAATTCGAGCCTATGGATGCCAACGGTGAAGAACTGTTCAAGTTCGAATCCACAGTTGTTGGTGGTGCTATTCCGAAGGAATACATCCCTGCAGTTGGCGAAGGTATCGAAGAAGCTATGAAAGCTGGTATTCTGGGTGGATTCCCGGTAGTAGGCGTTCATGCTAACGTATATGATGGTTCTTACCATGAAGTCGACTCTTCTGAAATGGCATTCCACATTGCAGGTTCTCTTGCATTTAAAGATGCTATGGCAAAAGCGTCACCAGTACTTCTTGAGCCAATCATGAGAGTTGAAGTTACAACTCCGGAAGATTACATGGGTGATATTATCGGTGATATCAACTCCCGTCGTGGACGTATCGAAGGTATGGACGATATCGGCGGTGGTAAGATGATTCGCGGATTCGTTCCCCTGGCTGAAATGTTCGGATACGCAACAGACTTACGTTCCAGAACACAGGGCCGTGGTAACTATTCCATGTTCTTTGAAAAATATGAACCAGTTCCAAAATCTGTACAGGAAAAGGTTCTGTCAGGAAAAGCTGACAAATAAGAAATAGTTAAAATAAACTTGCAAATATCCTTGATTTGCAATATAATCAAGGATAGCAGGTTGACTATATCAACCGCCTCGTTATGAGGCAACAAAATCAAAAAAACTATTTGCCCAAACGGGGCGCATGTTAAACAAGGAGGACATTCAAAATGGCTAAAGCTAAATTTGAAAGAAGCAAACCGCATTGTAACATTGGTACCATTGGACACGTTGACCATGGTAAAACAACTTTAACAGCTGCTATCACAAAAACTCTTGCTGCAAGAGTTGCTGGTAACACAGCTACAGATTTCGAAAATATCGATAAAGCTCCGGAAGAAAGAGAACGTGGTATCACAATCTCTACAGCTCACGTTGAATATGAAACAGAAAAACGTCACTACGCACATGTTGACTGCCCAGGACATGCTGACTACGTTAAGAACATGATTACTGGTGCTGCTCAGATGGACGGTGCTATCTTAGTAGTAGCTGCTACAGACGGTGTTATGGCTCAGACAAAAGAGCACATCCTTCTTTCCCGTCAGGTAGGTGTTCCTTACATCGTTGTATTCATGAACAAATGTGATATGGTTGACGATGAAGAATTACTTGAATTAGTAGATATGGAAATCCGTGAACTCTTAAACGAGTACGAATTCCCAGGCGATGACACTCCAATCATCCAGGGTTCTGCTTTAAAAGCTCTTGAAGACCCAAGCGGAGAATGGGGAGACAAAATCATGGAATTAATGGATGCTGTTGACAGCTGGATTCCAGACCCACAGCGTGACACAGATAAAGACTTCATCATGCCTGTAGAGGACGTATTCTCTATCACAGGTCGTGGTACAGTTGCTACTGGTAGAGTAGAAGCTGGTGTTCTTCACGTATCTGAAGAAGTTGAAATCGTTGGTCTGAAAGAAGAAACACGTAAAGTAGTTGTAACAGGTATCGAAATGTTCCGTAAACTGTTAGACGAAGCTCAGGCTGGTGATAACATCGGTGCTCTTCTTCGTGGTGTTCAGAGAAACGAAATCGAAAGAGGACAGGTTCTTGCTAAACCAGGAACAATCACATGCCATACAAAATTCACAGCTCAGGTTTACGTTCTGACAAAAGACGAAGGTGGCCGTCATACACCATTCTTCAACAACTATCGTCCACAGTTCTACTTCAGAACAACAGACGTAACAGGTGTTTGTATGTTACCAGAAGGTACAGAAATGTGCATGCCTGGTGATAACGTAGAAATGACAATCGAACTGATTCACCCAATCGCTATGAGCCAGGGTCTTACATTCGCTATCCGCGAGGGTGGACGTACTGTAGGATCAGGACGTGTTGCTACAATCATCGAGTAATCACTGATTAATATATATTGAGTACCGTAAGGTACATTGTGTCCAAACGTAAGATACCCGTAGAACTTCGGTTCTACGGGTTTTTCTGTTGCCTGGAAAATATAAAAGGGCGGAAAAGAATAACGAACGGCATAGAAAAACGGTTGCCGGGAGAGTGTCCTGACAACCGTTTGTGATAACAGAATGATAACAAAATCTTAAATTAATCCAACTAAAGAGCTTTCGTGCAGTACTGCTGATGGATTATATTTTTCTATAAGTGAATTTATAATTAGGCGATTTCCCGCACTGATTTTGGGACTTAAGGTAATTTCCATTTGTGCGTAAGCATTTTCATCTAGGGTTAAATCATAAAAAGGAAAAGCCTGTTTGGCCTGACCAAGTAAAATCTTGGCACTAGTTGTTTGAAATTCTTGAACAGATTTGTCAACTGCTTGATTTAGATTTAGAGGCATGAGTAATAAAATATATCTCCATTCGTGTTGGAATGCCCAATGTATATTCTTATGCTTACCAAGGTTGCCTAAAGCAATATTAAATTTATCCCCGTCTTGGGTTAATAATTTAGGATACAGTTTGTTTGAATCAGAAGTATATTCAACTTTATGTAAAATGTTATTACCCAATGCTCCAGGAGCTATAAATCCATTTTTGAGCATATCTGCAATAGGAATTATAGATTTTAAATAAGATCCATTTGAATTATCAGTTACTGTTTGATGTGTAACCGCCGATATTGACGAAGGGGTATTTTCAAATTCTTTAAATGGATTTGCTTTTAATTTAATTCTAACTCCGGAACTAAGAGAACTATACATTTTCCACATAGGGATATTCTCTGTTTCATCATCAGTCCAAGAACTTACATAGCAAAATTGACCAGCATTTTTTAAATCAAATGCTTCTTTTTCCTGTAGATCATCCATTTGATCTAAGGAAGTTAATCTAAAGGTATGGTTTGCTAAAATTAATGCAAGAGTTTCAATACTAGTATAATGATATAAATAATCAGGTGTGTTTTGCAAAATGATTTAATACCTCCTTAAGTCAGATTATATGTCTTGATGTCATTACCTTCAGTGCCCTTCTTAACGATGGTATGACAACCTATCGTAGTTCCCATAGCACGCAGTTTCCATTCTTCCTGGGTGGCGTTCAGCTTATCAAGTTCTTCCTGTCTTTTATCAGCATCTTCAATAGCTAATATTTCAGCTTTTTCCTTTTCATAGACATTTTTAAATTGACACCATTTCCTGAAAAAGTCCTGCATTGTAGGATTATCGAACGTCAGTGAAATTTTCTGATCAGGCATCTCAACAAGTGAGAGATTCACAGAATCATCAATAGAAAACAACAGGGAGAGTACATCTCCGACTGTTTCAATATTAAAATCCAGAAAAACACTTACATTTAATCCCAGTGCAGTTGCTATCTTTTCTAACTGGTCCGGTTTTGGATTCCGGATTCCAAGTTCATATTTTCTGATCGTTCCTACGTTAATGCCGGACAGCTCGGCTAATTGTATCTGACTGTATCCTCTAAATTCCCGGAATGCCCGGATTTTTTTGCCAACCATAATGCTGCCTCCTTAATAATATTTGTGCTTCTATTCTAGCACAAAAGTGAATGATACAAAAGAGTGAGATTTAACAAATTGCCGATACGCAAGCAATAGGTATGGAATGGAAAAAAATAAATTCGCAAATGTTTATTGACAAATTCACAAAAGTGAATTATTATAAGAGAACAACGAAAGAGTCACAAAAGTGACTAGAAAGGAGGACGATATGAGAACTAATTATATGATGACTGTTGATGATGTCATGGAAGAATTAGGTGTGAAACGCAGTAAAGCATATTCTATTCTGAAGCAGCTCAATGATGAACTGGCAAAGGAAGGATATGTAGCAGTTCGTGGAAAGATTCCACGTCCCTACTGGGAAACAAAATTTTATGGATGCTCTCAGAGAGCAGTATGAAGGAGGTTTTAAGATGTCAGCTTACAAAGACAAAACACAGGGAACCTGGTATGTGAGCTTCCGCTATATTGACTGGACAGGTAAGAAAACGCAGAAGCTGAAAAGAGGGTTCAAGACAAAGAAAGAAGCATTGAATTATGAAAAGGAATTCATAAGAAAGACTGCAGCGGATATGAAAATGGAGATGAACAGTTTTATTCAAGTCTATTTTGAAGATAAAAAGAATGAACTGAAAGAAAATTCAATCCGTAATAAGCTGCACATGATGAACAAACACATTGTTCCGTATTTTGGAACAAGAAAAATGAATGAGATTACACCAGCAGAGATTATCCAGTGGCAGAATGCCATTCAGGAAAAAGGATACAGCAAGACTTATGAGCGTATGATCCAGAATCAGTTAAATGCACTGTTTAATCATGCACAGAAAATTTACAATCTGAAGGAAAATCCATGTAAGAAAGTAAAAAAGATGGGGAAATCGGATGCAAATAAGCTGGAGTTCTGGACGAAAGCAGAATATGACAGATTTATCGTTGGGATTGAGCCGGGGAGTGAAGATTATCTTATATTTGAAATTCTGTTCTGGACAGGAATTAGGGAAGGAGAGCTTCTAGCATTGAGTCTTTCGGATTTTGATATGAGTGGAAATCTCCTGCATATCAATAAGACCTATAACCGGATCAAGAAAAGAGATGTGATTGATACTCCAAAAACAGAAAATTCGGTCCGTACTATTGACATTCCCAATTTCCTTAAGGAAGAGGTACAGGAGTATGCAAAGAAGCATTATGGATTTCCGGAAGATCAGCGGTTGTTCCCGATTGTGGCGAGAACACTGCAGAAACGTCTTAAGAAATATGAAGCACTGACCGGTGTAAAACCAATCAGAGTGCACGATATCCGTCACAGCCATGTGGCATATCTGATCTACCAGGGCGTAGAACCACTGATTATCAAGGAAAGGCTGGGGCACAAAGACATTCAGATGACATTGAACACTTATGGGCATCTGTACCCGTCACAGCAGAAAAAAGTTGCTGAGATGCTGGACAATAAACGTTAATACGGAGGAAAAGAAGCAAATGAAAACAAAGAAAGTAGTCGGAAAAATATTTGATGCAATTAACTATAGTAAGAAGCTGAAAATAAGTTCCATTTTACCGGATTGGGATTCAGATTATGTGATTCTTCTTGAATTAGAGGACGGAAGCAAATTTGAAATCATTATTATTCCTACAAGGAGATTTGTGTAAGGAGCAAAAGCTATGACTACTGACAGACAAAAAGAAAAAGCCCAGATAAAATATCTGAGCAAGTTCTCTGATAATCAGATTCACTGATATACCATCTTGGCAGATTAAGTATATCACGAATTGAAAGATACAACAATTCCCGAATATCTGTTCATCGGAGACTTGCCCGGAGGGGCAGGAGGTAGAAGTGACATTATTTGAACAGGTAAAAGGATGTGTGACAGCGAGACAGGCTGCGGAGCATTACGGGATTAAAGTAAAGGGAAATGGAATGGCATGTTGTCCGTTTCATAAAGACCGACACCCAAGTATGAAGGCAGATAAAATCTATCATTGCTTTGCATGTGGAGTGGGTGGTGATGCAATAGATTTTACAGCAAGGTTATTTAGAATATCACAGTATGAAGCTGCGAAAAAGCTGATAGAAGATTTTGGACTGGATATAAAAGTCGAAGACAGAAACAAATACAAAAGGACGCACCAAAACAGGAATACTTTGATATCAAAGAAACCTAAAGTTGTGATGATCAGAGAAAAACTGGAGCAGTGGTTGAAACATGCAACAGACGTGCTGATCAGATATCTGAAATGGATTCAGTTTTGGAAAGAGTTTTACAGACCAGAACCAGAAGAAGAGTGGCACGAATTATTTACGGAGGCATTGGCAAATGAAAGAAAGATAAATGACTATCTGGACGTGCTGATGTTTGGAACAGGAGAAGAGATTGTAGAGTTTTTCAAGATGAAGAGAAGGGAGGTTGAAAAAATTGAAGAAAGAATTAACGAATATCAGCGAGAAGTCCTTAATGGAATTAGAAGATATTGTGAACGAGGAGATGCTTACAACAGAAGATGTCAATGATATGTTGGAGCATACGGATAAAGGAAGAACAAAGCAGACAATCAGAAATTGTGTAACCGTATTACAAAAAGATCCAGTGCTGAAAAAAGCGATTAAACGAAATGAACTTTCTGGAAGAATGGATATTGTAAAAGAGGTGCCATGGGAACGGAGAAATAGCAGTCCTACGGTTACAGATACTGATGAAAATAATTTGAAGATGTATCTGGAAGAAAATTATGAACTGACAAGTGAGCGTGTGATCAAAGCAGGAGTAGATATTGTTTCCAATGAAAATAAATATCACCCAATTAGGGATTATCTGGAGAGTCTGGTCTGGGACGGAATTCCAAGAATAGAAAATATGCTTCCACATTTTCTGGGAGCAGAAAAGAGCAAATATACAATCGGAGTAATGAAAATGCACATGCTGGCAGCGATTTCAAGAATTTATGAACCGGGAATAAAATATGATATTATGTTGTGTTTGGTTGGGAGTCAGGGAGCCGGAAAGTCCACATTTTTCAAATATCTAGCGATAAAAGAAGAATGGTTCAGCGACAATCTGGATCATTTGGATGATGAAAATATTTACAGAAAACTGCAAAATCACTGGATTATCGAAATGGGAGAAATGAAGGCAACTATCACAGCAAAGAATATTGAACAGATAAAATCGTTTCTGAGCAGACAGAAAGAAACTTATAAAGTACCTTATGAAGTTCACCCGGAAGACAGACCGAGACAGTGTGTATTTTGCGGTACTTCAAATGATCTGAATTTCCTTCCGCTGGACAGAACCGGAAACAGAAGATTTGCTCCGGTGATGACAGATATGTCGAAAGCAGAAGTTCATATTCTGGACAATGAGGCAGAGAGCAAAGCCTATATCGAACAGGCCTGGGCAGAGGCAATGGTACTGTATCGACAGGGAAATGTGTTCTTAGGATTTACAAAGGAAATTGAGGAAGAGGCAAAGCGTCTGCAGAAAGAATTTATGCCGGAAGATACCAATGCCGGAATCATACAGGCATTTCTTGATGACTACGATGACGATTATGTATGTACAAGAATTCTGTTCGATGAAGCGCTACATCGAACCGGAGAAATGAAACAGTGGGAAGGTAAAGAAATTGCCAATATTATGAACAATGCGATTGTAGGCTGGAAACCACATGGTACACATCGATTCGGAAAGGAATATGGAATACAGCGGTCATGGAAACGGATGGAAGATTCGGTGAAGAAAGATAAAGACGGATTTATAGAAGTACCGGAACAGTTGGAAATACCGTTTGAGTAAAGATTATTGTAAACGATGTAAACGGAACTTGAAGAAAAAACTTAAAACGTTAACTTTTAAAATCTTTTGAACTCCGTTTACAAATTCCGTTTACAGACTGGAAAGGAGCAGAAAATGATGAAACAGGGAAGATTAGGATATAACAGCAGCAATGGTAGATATGGATTATTAGCATCGGATTTATGGATTGATACAGGATTTCACTGTGGAGAAGGACTGGAAGTGTTGGTAGATGATGAATGGGTACAGACCAGAATGGAGATGAATCTGGCAAGAGAATGGTATCTGGTGGGAACGCCTTATTGTGGAGATTTGGAATATGTGCAGGCGAGGATACCAGAATAAACAGATCTATGATCCACTTCGGTCGGTGCAGAACAGACGTCCATAAGGACGTTATGCCCCCGGCAGGGCGCAAGGGGACTTTTGATGGACGGTACGGCTGTCGAAAGTGCTTTTGCGTTACTTTTGACAAAAGTAACAAAACCGCCGTATCCGGCGAAAGTTTCTTAAATATCGCCATGTCTGGCGTAAATAAAAATTATGTGCCATATCTGGCACGCAAACAGAAAAGAGGTGAGAAAATTTATGATGAAACGAACAATCAGTGGCATGATCGGAGCCGGTTCACTGGCTCATAACAGACGGGATTTTGTAGCAGAAAATGTGGATCCGGACAGAGTACAACTGAACATTTGTTATAAGAATGAGAATCTGAAGGAAGTTTATAAAGAGCTGTTTGACGATGCGGTTGAGAGATATAATGTCGGAAAAAGAAAGGACCGGCAGATTGCAAATTATTATGAAAAAATCCGACAGGGCAAACAGGAGAAGTTGTTCCATGAAGTGATCTTCCAGATAGGAAATCGTGAGGATATGGCAGTGGGAACATCAGAAGGAAATCTTGCTGTAAAGATACTGGACGAATATGTGAAAGACTTCCAGAAGCGGAATCCGACACTTCGGGTATTTAGCTGCTATCTGCATCAGGACGAAGCTACTCCGCATCTGCATATTGACTTTGTTCCTTATGTGACCAACTGGAAGGGAAAAGGAATGGATACCAGAGTTTCACTGAAACAGGCATTGAAAAGTCTTGGATTTCAAGGTGGAAATAAGCATGATACAGAACTGAACCAGTGGATAAATCATGAAAAAGAAGTGCTGGCAGAAATTGCAATGCAGCATGGAATTGAATGGGAGCAGAAAGGTACACATGAAGAGCATCTGGATGTTTACAATTTCAAAAAGAAAGAACGTAAGAAGGAAGTGCAGGAACTGGAACAGAAAAAAGAAAATCTGACAGCAGAGAATGAAGGCCTGACTTCTCAGATTGCGGACGCAAGGGCAGATATTAAGCTACTGGAAGAAGAAAAAATTCAGTTCCAGAAAGATAAAGAGATAGCGGAAAAACGTGCGGAGAAAGCAGAAACGGAATTGAAAAAACTGGAGGACAGAAGAGAATTCCTGCAACCAGTGATGGATAATGTCAGTAAGGAAATAAAAGAATATGGAATGATTAAAACATTTCTGCCGGAAGCTACAGCATTGGAACGTGCGGTAACTTACCGGGATAAGAAAATAAAACCATTATTCATTGAAATGAAAAACAAAATCGGTGCGATGGCTGCACAGGTGAAAGAACTCACAAGAGAAAGAGATAGTTGGAAAAGTAAGTTTCAGAAGAAAAAGCAAGAGCATGAAAAAACAAAAAAGGAACTGGCAGAGGTTCAGAAAGATTATCAGAAATTGTCTGGTGAGAAAGAAATACTGCAGGGAATTGCAGACAGATATAACCGACTTTTACGCATGTTGGGGAAAGATATGGTAGAACGACTGGTGCAGGACGATATCCGGATGCAGATGGAACTTGAAGCGAAAAAACAGAAAGAGCAGATGCCGAAAAAAATAGGTGACCGTATACAATGGGCAAGAGAACGAAGTGAAGAACACAATGCAAAAATTAAGAAGAATAAAGCAAAGTACAGAGGAATGGAGTTGTAAGAATATGAAGAAACAGATTTATGATGAAAAGAACGGACTGAGCTACACATTGCATGGAGATTATTATCTGCCGGATCTGGAAATCAATGAGGAAGAACCTACATATGGGAAATATGGAATAATGCGAAAACAGTTTCTGAAGGAACACCGGAGTGCCAGGTATCAGTATCTGGTACTGACCGGGAAATTGACGGAGCATTTGAATCAGGTTGATAAAGAAGTAAGAGAAAAAGTTGAGATGCTGATGGAACAGATGGCTGAACAGTGGGGAGTGACGGAAGAACTGAAGATGCAGGACCAGATGGAATGGGTGAGGAGGATGAATAATATTAAGAGTGTTGCGGAAGAAATGGTATTAAGGAAGTTTATATATGCGTAAATATTTTACAAAATTAAAAAACGTATTATATAAAAAAGATGCGAACAAATGTTCTGAAAACATTGACTTTGTTCTGCATTTGGTATAAAATAGGCAAGTAATAAAAACAAATGAAAAGATATATATAAAGGGGAAAAATGGATTATTTAAGCACAAAACAGGTAAGTGAAAAATGGAGTGTATCTGTTAGGAGAATTTTAAAACTATGTGAAGATGGACGTATTAAGGGAGCAATAAAAATTGCAGGAGTATGGTTACTGCCGGAGGCAGTAGAGAAACCTACCGATGCAAGAATAAAAAGTGGAAAATATATAAAAGAAAAGTAACTACAGACCTGAATAAATTTAATAATTGTGATGAAAAGAAAGAGGATGATTTAATGGCAAAAGTAGAAAACAAACCTAAAATGGTTTCATTATTTTCAGGCTGTGGAGGGCTTGATTTGGGATTTGAAACGGCAGGATTTAATATTATATGGGCAAATGACTTTGATAGTGATGCTCAAGCTGTTTATAAATTGAATTTTGGGAAAATTGATGGAAGAGATATATTAGATGTTAGTGAGGATGAGATTCCAGATTGTGATATATTAACGGCGGGATTCCCATGCCAACCTTTTTCAAGTGCTGGAAATAGAAAAGGGGTTCATGATTCCAGAGGTATGTTGTATAAAGAATGTTTACGAATTATTGAAAAAAAGATGCCAAAAGTAATTGTTTTTGAAAATGTACGAGGACTTTTATCTACAAAATATATTGATGGAAGAAAATTAGTGGATGTAATTGTTGAAGACTTGTCCACAATGAATAATGTAGGATATAATGTAGATTATAAATTGATTAATGCATCAGATTATGGAGTACCACAAAACAGACAAAGAGTTTTGTTTGTAGGAATCAGAAAGGATTTAGGAATCAATTTCGCTTTCCCAGAAAAACAAGAAAAAAAAGGTTTAACATTAGAAAATATATTAGATATACCACAGGGGGTGAAAAACCAAGTAGATTGGCCGTTATCACCGCAGGCATTAGAAATGATAACGTATATTCCAGAAGGCGGATCCTGGAAAGACGTTCCCTATGAACATTTAGCACCAAGATTTAAAAAAATAAGGGATAATATGAAGAAATATCATTCACCCAATTTTTACAGAAGATTTGCACGTAATGAAATATGTGGCACAATGACAGCTTCTGCACAACCTGAAAATTGTGGAATTGTACATCCTACAGAAAATAGAAGATTTACAATAAGAGAGGTTGCACGTATTCAAACATTTCCTGATGATTTCATATTTATTGATGATACTGCAAGAAATATAACAGCAATGTATAAAGTTTTAGGGAATGCAGTTCCTGTTAAAATGGCAAATGCGATTGCCTTAGCAATTAAACAACAAGTTTTCAAAGGAGATGCAAATAATGAATACAGATAAAGCATATATTTTGGGATTGGTTATAGGTGGAGGTGTTTGGGGAAATGCCGAAGATGTATTTAGAATTAGATTACCATTTAAACAATGGGGATCATATGAAGTGAATCCTAAAAGAGCAGGTGATATATCACGTGATGTTATGAAAATGGTTAGTCCTTTATTTAAAGCAATTTATAACATTTCTGTTTCATATGATACATCTGCGAGTGGAGTCTGGAATATTTTGTGTGAAGGAGATTTAAGCACTTTAAAAGAAGAGTTGGAGAACTATGGAATTAAATGTGAAGGTGAAGTCAGAAAGACTGCTAATATTAATAATATAGTTCCTGAATTAGTAGATGATAATTTAAAACGGCGTTTTATTGCAGGTTTGGCAGATACAATAGGAAGTACAAAACAAACTCATAGAAGGTTTAATGACGATAAACAAATGGTTTCTTTTGAAATATCAGGTTTTGAATTTGATTTTGTGTGTTCCTTATGTAAACTGCTACATAGCATAAACTGCTATCCTGATCAGATCCTTTGGAATCATCCGAATTTTCACTGTGGTAGTAATCCATATGATAGGAAATGGAAAAAAGGATTTAAATTAAGAGTATTCTTGGATCAATATGAGAAGTTTGGAGCATTTGCATTTGTGTCCAAAGCTCTATCAGCAAAAGAGAATCAGGCGTTGGAAAAGAGTAAAAACCAAGGAATTCCATGCAATGAGCGTGAGATTAAAATGCCATCTGTTACATGTGTTCATTGCGAAGAAAATAGTGAACTTTTACCAGAAAATATTCGTGGCGGACATTATTTGCATAATCGTCATGTATGTGCGGTTTTACAATGTGAACATGCACCATATGGCGAGGTGCAAAAATTAATTGATAAAGCTGAATATTGTATAAATCCATTCCCAGTATTAGTTAAGGCAACAGGCGAAGAGATTGATGAAATTATAGAAGCGGATCCATTATTAAAAAATCGCAGTTACCAAACGAGAAATGTGAAGATATCGGATTTATATGGACTGGCTGACAATAAACTTATGTATGGGAAAAGCGGAGAAAGTGGATATCCAGTAAAGAAAATAAAGTTAGCATTAGCATATTTGATTGCGGCAAAAACAGATCAGTTAAATGGTTCCCGTCCTAAAGGAAGCAAAGATAAGGTTATTAAGAATTATTTGGAAAATCATCCAGATAGTGAAGTGTTGATGTTTGTTCCGGAGATACTGACACCAATGATTATAAGAATGGGGGCATATGCAACATTGATTGGTCCGAACAATCCGAAGGTATATAAAAAATTAATTCAAAATTGTCCAGAGAATCGGTACAAAATTAAAATTCGGAAAATAACAGAGGAAGACTTGAAATGAAAAAGAATGAAGTTGCCCATTATCCGGAAATAATGTCATTTATTGAATCACAGTTATTAAGTAATTTTAGATCAGCAGGGATTGATGATATTAGCATTTTTTGGAAAAGTGGAGAATTAACATCAAAAATTAAAGAATTGATATATGAATATCCAGAAAAATGTAAATGTCTCGAAGAATACAGCAATATAATGTCACCATTAAATCTTGATATATTCTGTGTAGTTACTAATGGAAAAAAATTTGAAATAGTAATTCTTGAAATAAAACTTAGAGAAACAGTCGGATTAAACCAATGGTCACAATTAATTGGATATAATCTTGTTTCAAATGCTAAATACGGGTTGCTTATAAATATAAATGCAGGAGCCAGTGAGAGGCTAAAAAGAATATTAACGTTTGATGTTGATACATCAAGAATAGTACGAAAGAAAGCTGATGGGACTGAAATAGAACATTTATTAGGCTTTATGCAGTGGAATACAGTAACACAAAATTTTGAATATACTAATTTGGGAGAGATTAATTCATTATCAGCTTTGAGTACAGCTTTAATTAAACAGTTTGAATCAGATATTGTGTAATAGGAAATTTAAAATGGTTATACGAGAGGGGCAATATACAATAACTGTGATAACACTATGATAACAAAATCTCCAAAAACCATACGGACAAAGTGGAAAATGCGGATTTTTCCATACAAATCACACGAAAAATCACCATTTGCACACCGCAATACATCGGTCTGATATCGCGAGGGTGGTAGAACTGTAGGTTCAGGTCGTGTTGCTACAGTAATCGAGTAATTATTGATTAGAACCAACTAAAATATAGAGTATCGGAAGATACATTGTGTCCAAGCGTAAGATGCCCCGGAACCGTAAGGTTTCCGGGGTTTTTCTGTTGGGGGAAAAAGGTGAGATGTTTGTATGATAAAAATGGATGGGAGATGGGGAAGAATTTGATGTATAAGAGGTATTGAAATGAAGCAATTATTTGAAATAGATCCGACAATGGAAGAACGCTTTGGGCAATGTCCATATGCAACATTGTCTGTTCAATTAAAAACATTGGTAGAGAATGGACTGGTAGAGGGAAAGCAATATGAGTCAATTCCACCCAAAGTAGAATATTCTTTAACGAAAATAGGAAAGAAATTTCATTCGGTAATAGAAACATTGCAAAACTGGGGACAAGATTATATTGAATTTTTAAAAACAAAAAACTATAGAGTACAGCGAAAATTTTGCTGTATAGCGAAGAAAATGGGGCAGTCATGCATATCATGACATGCCCCATTTCTGTGTGTTAATAGAAGGTTTTTCCGGAAGCTTCCAAATCCTGTTCTAATTCCTCGGGTACATATTTTCTGAAGATATAAATGAAAATATTTGAGGTTAAATATGCTGTAAGTCCAATTCCGCAGCATAGGAATAACCCCATAAATGGCGGAAAAGAGAAGCCAAGCAGCACAATGGTGGCATAAATCATAAGTAAAAGCAAAGAGTAGAAAAAATGGCGGATAGACATAAGTAAAGCGTTTTTGATATTATTAAAGATTTTGTTTTCAAATTTTGCCTGTACCGGAAAAATATACAGAGCCAGCAGAATAAAAGGAATCAGAAACACAGAGCAACTGATTAACATTATCCGGCCCATGGTGTTTTGCAGGGCCATACTGATTCGGATGTCCAGAAAAAATAAAAGACTTACAGCAGCCAGTCCCAGCCAGAGAATGGTAGATTGGCGAAAATTTTGTCGGAAAGCCTTGCGGAAATTCTGTGATACATAACCTTCTCCTGTTCGGATACGTTTCATACAACTGTAATAAAGCGCAGTAGTGGAAGCGCCTATGGTTATCAAGGGCAGGCTGTAAAGAATCCAAAGTATATGCAAAGTTACCACATCTGCCACGAAATAGAGAAAACGGGAAAATGCGCTGTTATAGGAAAACAAATTCATATAAACATCTCCTTCAAAGTTTTGTCAGATTCTTCATGTACGAATACACGGGTTTTGTCAATTTCATTTAAATTATTATAACGTTTTTTTTCTTGGATAGAAAGTGTAATTTTAGACAAAAAACTTTAGTTAAAACTGTAATATTTTAATAAAAACTAAATTAAATATTGCGGGAAGTAAAAAAGTAGTGTAGACTGAAGCGTATGAAAATAAAACCTGTGTATGAGGGAGAATGAATATGAACAAAAATAATTTTAAAAAGACAAGTTACAATCAACCATTTATTGAACAGAGAGCAGACCCTTATGTGTATAAACACACAGATGGGATGTATTATTTCACTGCGTCTGTTCCGGAATATAACAAAATCATACTGCGCAGGTCAGATACCATTGAGGGGCTGAAGGAGGCCGAAGAACACGTTCTTTGGAGAAAACACGAAAAAGGACCTCAGAGTATTCATATATGGGCGCCGGAAATCCATTACATCTATGGTGGCTGGTATATTTATTATGCAGCCGGGGACGCGGCAGATATCTGGGAAATTCGCCCGTATGTACTGCACTGCAAAGGGCAGAATCCATTAGAAGATGAATGGGAGGAGCTGGGGATGATGCAGGCTGCCGATGGGGATGAGTTTTCCTTTCATGCCTTTTCTCTGGATGCAACAGTTTTTCAGCATAAGGGGGAATATTATTGGGTATGGGCGGAAAAGACCGGAGTTGGCAAGCAGATTTCCAATTTGTATATTGCGAAACTGGCGGCCCCGAATAAACTTGCGACGGTTCAAGTGCTTTTGACGACGCCCGACTATGCCTGGGAAAGAGAAGGCTTCTGGGTGAATGAAGGGCCGGCCGTGTTAAAACATGGAGACAGAATTTATATGACGTTTTCGGCCAGCGCTACGGGAGCCTGCTACTGTATGGGGCTGTTGTATGCTCATGAGGATGCGGATTTGCTTGACCCTCATGTATGGACAAAACTGAAAAGACCGGTTTTGCAAACAGACACAGAGAAAGGAATTTATGGACCGGGTCACAATTCCTTTGTAAAGGCGGAAGATGGAGTGACGGATTTGTGTATTTATCATGCGAGACAGTATGATGAAATACAGGGAGATTCTTTGTATGACCCAAATCGTCATGCCATGATTATGAAAGTAAACTATGATGAAAAAGGCTTTCCTGTATTTTCTTACGATACGATGTCATAAAACATATACTTTTGTAAAATCTAAAATATTATAGAATTATAGTTGAAATTGCATAAAATAATGGGTGCGGAATTGTGAAATAAAGAGAAAGTGTGGTATATGTTTAGTTAAATATAAAAAACTATTGAAAAAACTAAAAAATAGTGGTATTATTTCAGCAATTAGTAAATAAGGTATTGGAAAATATTACCTAGGGAGGAAAAGATTATGAAGGCAAAAAAAATTCTGGCTGCAGGACTTGCAGTAACCACGTTGGCATCAACTGCCTTAACCGGATGTGGAAATTCCGATTCTTCTGAAACGGCAGATGGAAAAAAGAATTTATCTGTTTTTATCTTTGCCAATGACCATGAGTCAAAAGTGTACAAGGATATGATTAAGAAGTTTGAGGAAGACCACAAAGATACGATTGGAAAAGTGGATATTCAGATTACTACACAGGAAGAATATAGTAAGACATTAACAGGAATGATGACAGCGGGGGATTTGCCGGACGTATTCTATGTGGGACCTGAGGCCGTAGAACAATATGTGGAAAATGGTTATATTGCAGATTTGCAGCCAATTTTGGATGAGAAAGGAATCAGTACAGACGGACTTGTGGCGCAGGAGGCATTAAACAGCTATAGATACGATGGAGAAAAGACCGGTTCCGGTGATTTGTATGCACTTCCGAAAGATGCCTCTGTATTTGCCTATGCTTACAACAAAGACATTTTTGATGAAGCAGGTATTCCATATCCGGATCCTGAAAATCCATATACCTATGAAGAGTTTGTAGATGTATGCCAGAAACTTACAAAAGATACAGACGGAGATGGGGAAATCGACCAGTGGGGCTGTGGTATGGCCAATGCCTTTATGCTTCAACAGTATGTATGGTCAAACGGAGCTTCCTATTTATCTGACGATTATAAAACAGTAAATATTGATACTCCGGAGTTTAAAGAGGCTTTACAGAAATATGTAGACTTGACATTAAAGTATAAAGTAACACCTACCGTAGAGCAGGACGCTTCTCTTGGTGTATATCAGAGATGGCTGGCAGGACAGGAAGCTTTCTATGCATGTGGAACATGGGATGTGGCCGCTTTTATGGATAAAGAAACTTTCCCGTTCAACTGGGATTTGTGTGCGTTCCCGACTTTGTCAACAGGAAAAACTATGACCTGGCTTGGAACCGTTGGGTTCTGTGTATCTGAAAACAGCAAAAATAAAGAGGAAGCAGCAGAACTGATTTCTTATCTGTGTACAGATGAAGATGGACAGAAAGAACTTTCCGGTATTACAGGCGGAGAATCGATTCAGCTTCCCAATATTAAAAGCCTTGCAGATGGAGAATTTGTAGATGCAATTAACAGTGGAACACTTCAGTTCCCATCTAATGTAAATGTATTTTTTAATTATCTGAACGGAACAGACAAATATGAGGGAAGATTTCAGGAAACAACTTATACACCAAATGCAGAATGGAATGATATCTTCCTGGAAGGTTTGGATAATGTAAAAAATGACTCTATGACGGTGGATGAATACATAGAGCAGGTAGCACCGAAAATGCAGGAATCTCTTGATGAGGCCTGGGAAAGCGTAGAATAAGGCTGCAAGTGAGAAGCGCTCCTGTATAGGGATTTGTAAGAAAATATCCGTTATACAGGAGGCTTTTCTTTGTTTGGAGGGATAGAGTTATGAGCAGAACAAAAGTAAAACCAATCAAGAGAAAAATGAGCAAAGCTGCTTTTAAGGAGCACTGCTGGGGACTGGCCTTTGTATCACCGCCTTTTATTGGATTCTGTATTTTTATGGCATTTCCGATTGTGTTCGCATTTGTAGCGAGTTTGACAAAATGGAACGGTATGAACCAGATGCTGGATAACTTTGTGGGCTTGGACAATTACATTAAATTACTGGGAGATGAGAAGTTCTGGAAGGTACTGCTGAACACAGTGATTTATATGATAGGTATTCCTGTTGGCATGATACTGGCGTTGGTGATTGCGGTAGGAATGAACCGAAAAATAAAGGGAATTAAGATTCTTCGTACGTTATACTATGTACCGGTTGTATCTTCCCTGGTTGCGGTAGCTATTCTGTGGATGTGGGTTTTCAACTATGACTATGGTCTGCTGAATAGTATTATCAAAGCTGTTACAGGCGCTCATGGTCCTAATTGGCTGGGAGATGAATTTTGGGTAAAAGTATCCATGATTATTTTTATGGTATGGAAAGGTCTGGGTGGTTCCATTATTTTGTATCTGGCAGGTCTGCAGAGTATTCCGAGAGATTATTATGAGGCTGCTAAAATTGATGGCGCTAATGGCCTGAAGCTGTTTCGCTATATTACCATGCCTTTGGTATCTCCGGTTACTTTTTATTTGTTGATTACAGGTCTGATTGGTGGTTTCCAGGTTTTTGTAGAAGTGCTGGTTATGGTTCCGAACGGAGGCTTAAACTACAGTGCTGCAACCGTTGTATTCTATCTCTATGATAAGGCCTTTGGCAATAACCAGATGGGATATGGTTCTGCAATGGCATTTATTCTGGCAATCTTTATCTTTATCATTACGGCAATTAACTTTAAGGCCCAGGATAAATGGGTAAAGACCATTGAATAGGAGGGGAAAAGAAAATGGCTAAATTAGATGAAAAAAGTTCTGAAGTGAAAACGAAAAAAGCAAAAATAGTAGACAGGATTGTTTTTACTCTCCTTTTGATAGGCGCTATTGCCATGGTATTTCCGCTGATTTATATGCTTCTGAGTTCCTTTATGACAAAAAATCAGATTTTGTCTGCAAACTTCAGTATTATTCCGAATCCGTGGAAGTTTGGAAAGTATGCAGAGGTGCTGCAGAAACCGGAATTTATGAGAGGTCTTAGAAATACGCTGATAGTAGCTATGCCAGTATTGATAGTTGGCGGATTTACTTCTTCTTTGGCGGCGTTTTCTTTCAGCAAGCTGAAATTTAAAGGGAAAGATGGAATTTTTCTGGGATTGCTGGCAACTATGATGATACCGTTTGCGGTCGTTATGATACCCCAGTATGTGATGTTTACAAAGATGGGATGGACAAACAGTCTTCTGCCTCTGATTATTCCAGGGCTTTTTGGAAATGTCAGTATTATTTTCTTTTTGCGGCAGAATCTGACCAGCGTTCCGGATTCTATGGTGGAGGCTGCTAAAATTGATGGCTGTGGTTATTTTAAAATGTATTATAAAATTTTTCTTCCTTTGATGAAGGGGGCATTAATGACACAGATTATTTTGTGGTTCATGGGAATCTGGAATGATTATCTGGCACCGACTATTTTTATTCAGGATGAACAGTGGTTTACTCTGCAGGTGGTTATCCGGTCCTTTAATGCTTATTATGCAGTAAACAGCGATTACCCGCTGATTATGGCAGCTTCTGTTTTAGCAATCCTGCCAACGCTGCTTTTGTTCTTTTTCTTCCAGAGATACATTATTGAATCCATGGCAGTTACTGGTGTAAAAGGATGAGGTGTGTTTCTGTGTATGGAGAAAATGAAGGGGAAGTACAAGGTGTTCTTAGCCTGAACGAGACAAATGTGTATCAAAATCCAGTGGTATGGTCCCACGACCCGTCTATGATGTGGGATCCTGTAACCAAACTGTATTATTCCTATAGCACAGATATTTACAGACCTGAAGAGGGATTAAGAGAAAAAATAGGAATTCCGGTGCGCAGTTCCAGGGATTTAATACATTTTACTTATGAGGGAATCGTACTTTCGGAAAAGGCTATACGGGAAGGGCGGGATAATGGGGATTTTCCGCCTACGGAAGGTTTTTGGGCGCCTTATGTGGAGTATGTAAAAGGAGAATATCGAATGTATTATTCTGCAACGAAAGCCTTTGGCAGTTCGGAATCCCGCATATGGCTGGCTGTAGCCAGGCATCCTCTGGGGCCTTTTGAGAATAGAGGGGTTGTGGCAGATACCTGGGGAACGGATAATACTTATCCAAATGCAATTGATGCACATGTGGTATGGGATGAACACCGGTGTTATTTGGTCTATGGCTCCTTTTTCGGAGGAATCTATATAAAAGCTCTAGATCCGTCTACGGGATTATCCGCAGATGGTAACCCGAAAAGTTTCGGAAAGTGTATTTCCAGACGAGGAAAAGGATTTTCAAAAGACGGACCGGAAGGTGCTTCCATTATATATATGCCTGAAAACGGTTGGTTTTATCTGTTTCAGTCTTATGGCTGGCTGGGAGACGATTACGATATTCGGGTAGGGAGAAGCAGAAATGTGACCGGCCCTTATCTGGACTTTTGTGGAAAGAGTCTGAAAGAAGAAAGCATGGGAATTCAGATTGCAGGGAGTTATAGGTTTGAAGCTGGAAATCCTAATGCAGGGATAAATGGGAATTCATGGAAATGGAATGGATTTCGAGGTCCGGGGCATGGCGTGCCCTTTTATGACGAAAGGCGGAACAGATATTTTTTTGTGCATCATGTAAGAGATGGTGCTGAAATATACAGAGACTATGACGAAGAGGAAAAGCGTGCCAGTTATCAGGTGCATTACATGATGGTACGCACAATGGCACTGATAAATGACTGGCCTGTTTTTCTGCCCGAACCGTACCAGGGAGAGGAGAGGAAAATTCCTGTTTCTGAAGCTCCCGGTGGATATTGGGAAATTTTATATTTCCGGGAAGATGGAAAAGAAATCCAGCGCTCAGAAAAGGTTCTGATAGCGGATTTTTGTAAGCACTTTGAAAACTCTATAGTTTATGAATGCAGAGATTTTGAGAATGGAAAAAAAACGGTAGTTATGTCGGGAATTGATAAATCCGGTCTTGCATATTGGGGAAAATTCATGTATAGTATAGTTTAGATAGGTCTAAAATTTTTAAGGTTATCTGGAAAGTGGGAAGAAGCAATGTTACATATTAAGAGCTTAGATGAGGGTCTTGAGATATTCAAGGCATTGGGGTCAGAAGTCAGAATTAATATTGTCAAACTGCTGCTGGAAAACCGAGAGATGAATATGAATGAACTTGCATCCAGCTTGGGCATTACGAATGGTGCATTGACCAGCCATATTAAGAAACTTGAAGAGACGGGCATAATTAAAGTCATTACAGAACATGGCAGACATGGGAATCAGAAGCTGTGCAGAGTCGATGTGGATAAGATTCTGGTGGAAGTAGAGGGCAAAGAGGCGGAAGATGAAAACAATATCTATAACACGGAAGTGAGGGTTGGACATTATTCTGATTATGAAATTTATCCGACCTGCGGTTTAGCCACAGACACGGCTTTGGTAGGGGAAGTTGATGATCCAAGATATTTTGCTCATCCGGACAGAATTAAAGCAAGAATTCTCTGGTTTACAAAGGGTTATATTGAATATATTATACCCAATCTTTTGCCCAGTGCAACAAAGATAGAACAAATTACCCTTTCTCTCGAAATTAGTTCAGAGGCGCCGGGAGTCAACAGCGACTGGCCTTCCGATATTTCTTTTTACTTAAATGATGAGAAAATCGGAACCTGGACAAGTCCGGGAGATTATGGCGATGTCCGGGGAATTTTCACTCCGGATTGGTGGTTCCCGAATTGGAATCAATATGGACTTTTGAAAATGATTGTAATTAATAAGAAAGGAACTTTTGTAGATGGATTAAAAATATCGGATATTAATATCCGAAAATTTAATCTGGATTATAAGAGTACCATCCGATTTAAGTTCCAGATTGAAGAAGATGCTAAAAATGTAGGCGGCATCACAATTTTCGGCAGTGGATTCGGAAATTACAATCAGGACATTAAGGTTCGGATTGCATATAGTCAAATGTAAAGAAGATAGAAGCGGCTCAATATTCTGCATTATAAGCAGAGTTGAGTCGTTTTGTTTTGTATCTGCGGGAGTAAAAGGAGGTAGCATGAAGAAAAAAGCAATTTTATATCTGACAATGACCCTGTGTGTTGGCATGGCTGGCTGTGGACAAAAAGAAAAGTTAAAGGCAGATAAAGCTTTCGAGAAAGAATTTAAAGAGGTATCTGTTCATGACCCGTCGGTTGTGCAGGGAGATGATGGAAGTTATTATATTTTTGGTTCTCATCTGGCAGTAGCGAAAACCGATGATTTTATGAATTGGGAATATGTGAATCAGGGAGTGAAGAATGATAATTCCGTTATCCCGGATGTGTATCTGAATATGAAAGAGGCATTTGAATGGTCTCACAGCAATACGTTCTGGGCTCCGGATGTGGCAAAGCTGGCAGACGGGAAATTTCATTTGTATTATTGTAACTGTCAAGGAGATGCCCCGGTTTCCTGTCTCGGAACAGCGGTTTCTGACACAGTAGCAGGTCCATATATTAACGAGGGGCTGATGTTGAAATCCGGAATGGGTGCAGAAGAAAAAGACGAGGATGGTAATTTGTATCAGGCAACCACGGACCCTAATACGGTAGACCCATGTATCTTTTATGACGCAGAGGGAAAACTCTGGATGGTTTACGGTTCTTATTCGGGCGGAATTTTCATAAAAGAAATGAATCCGGAAACGGGTCTGCCCCTGGAAACAGGCTATGGGAAAAAACTATTGGGCGGCAATCATCTTAGGATAGAGGCGCCGTACATTATATATAATGAAGAAACAGGATATTATTACATGTTTCTTTCCTTTGGAGGATTGGATTCTACCGGAGGATATAACATCCGGGTGTGCAGGTCTGAAAATCCAGACGGTCCCTATGTTGACTCCATGGGACAGGAAATGGAGGATTGTAAAGGGGCAGCAGGGACATCTTTTAGTGATGCAACAGCAGCTTTGTATGGCACGAAGTTAATGGGTGGCTATAAGTTTTTATGGAAAGAAGGCGAAGAGGGAGAGGAAAGGGAAGGATACCTTTCGCCAGGACATAATTCTTGTATTTATCAGGAAGAGACAGACCGATATTTCATTATTTATCACACCAGATTTGAGAACAGGGGTGAAGAACATGAGGTTCGCGTACACCAAATGTTTTTCAATGAAGATGGCTGGCCGGTGATTGCGCCTTACCGATATACAGAGGAATCTTTGAAAGAATATACAAAGGAAGAACTTGCAGGAAATTATAAATTTATCAATCATGGCAGAGAGATTTCGGCAGATATGGCAGAATCAGATGAAATTCAACTTTGCACGGATGGAAAGATAAAGGGGGCGGCAGAAGGCACCTGGAATCTCAAAAAGGATTGTAAGATAGAGCTGGAGCTTGATGGAAAAAGTTATAAAGGTGTTTATTTAAAGCAATGGGACGAGGACGGCAAAAAGTATGTTATGACGTTTACTGCCCTGTGCAGTGAAACAGGAGTGTCTGTCTGGGGAAGTGGCCTTAACGCAATAGAAGAGTAGAAAAGGAGAAAAGCACATGGCAAGACTTGTAATTAACACAAAAAAGAAAGTAAGCAAAATCAACAAAGAAATTTACGGACATTTTTCGGAACATCTGGGAAGATGTATCTACGAAGGGATTTATGTGGGAGAAGACTCCCCTATTGAGAATGTCAATGGCATGAGATGTGATGTGGTGGAGGCCCTGAAGGAAATGAAAGTGCCTGTTCTGCGCTGGCCGGGCGGCTGCTTTGCGGATGAATATCACTGGAAAGACGGTATAGGACCGAAAGAAACAAGGAAAAAGATGATTAATACTCACTGGGGCGGAGTGGTAGAGGACAACAGTTTCGGAACCCATGAATTTTTTGAATTGTGTGAGCAACTTGGCTGCGAAACCTATATCAATGGAAATCTGGGAAGCGGTACGGTTCAGGAAATGTCCGAATGGGTAGAATACATGACTTTTGAAGGCGTTTCTCCTATGGCAGAGCTTCGTGCAAAGAACGGACACGAGAAACCGTGGAAAGTAGATTTTTTTGGTGTGGGAAATGAAAGCTGGGGCTGCGGCGGCAATATGAATCCGGATTTTTATGCCAATGAATACCGCAGATACCAGACTTTTATCAGAGATTATAAGGCAGGAGAGCATATTGAGAAAATTTGCTGTGGTGCAAATGTAGATGATTATGAATGGACAAAAGAGGTTCTGGATACCTGTTTTCGTCATTCTCTTCCTTTCCAGCATGGTTTTATGGACGGGCTTTCTCTGCACTATTATGTGCACCCGGAAGGATGGGATGTGAAAGGAAGTGCTACAGATTTTGACGAAACAGTATGGTACAAAACCTTAAATAAGGCTTTGTATATGGAGGAATTGATTCAGCGTCACGGGGCTATTATGGATACTTATGACCCAGAGAAAAAAATCGGCATGATTGTAGATGAGTGGGGAACTTGGTATACCTGCGAACCTGGCACAAATCCAGGATTTCTTTATCAGCAGAATACCATGCGTGACGCTCTGGTGGCAGGAATTACCCTGAATATTTTTAATAAACACAGCGACAGGGTGAAAATGGCAAACCTGGCTCAGATGGTCAATGTTCTGCAGTCAGTGCTTTTGACAGAAGGTGAAAAGATGGTGAAAACACCAACTTATCATATTTTTAATATGTATAAACATCACCAGGATGCAGAACTTCTGGACAGCCATATGGAGACGAAAACCATTGGCACAGGAGAGTGGAATGTGCCGAATCTGACAGAATCTGTTTCTGTGGCAGAAGATGGTACGCTGCATATTACACTTACAAATCTGTCTTTGGAAGAGGATTATGAAATTGATACCACCATATTGGATAAAGCAGTATCACAGGTGCGGGGAGAAATCGTCACAGGAGAAATGCATGCGAAGAATACCTTTGAAGAGCCGGAGACTGTAACAGTGGAAACCTTTGATAAAGCAGAGCTTACAGAGGGAGGATTGAAATTTACAATCCCAAAATGCAGTGTGGTACATTTAGAGGTGAGATAAAATGCCGGATAATATCCAGAGGATATGTAAGAAATGCCTTCTGCGGGATATGGAGGAAAAAGAATATTTCGCAAACATGTACGCTTATATTGATAATCTGTCCAAGGAGGATAAGGTGTCAGAGGCGGAATACCAGAGCAGGCTGGAGTTGTGCAGAAACTGTGAGAATTTGATTTCCGGGATGTGCAGAATATGCGGCTGTTATGTTGAAATGCGTGCGGCTATGAAAGTACGTCATTGTCCGGGCATAAAACCGAAATGGTAGTAAAAAAGTGCAAATCGTGTTACAGTATATATTAAGAAAAGTGTGAGCAGAAAACAGGAGGAACTGTTATGAGCTTTTTACAGGAATTACAAAAATATGATTTGCACTGTCATCTGGACGGCTCGCTTTCTGTGGATTGTATTCGTACCATGGCAGAACAGGTAGGGATTTCTCTGGAAGAAAAAAATCTCAAGGAGCGTCTTTTGGCTGATTTTAACTGCAAAAGTCTGGCGGAGTATCTGACGAAGTTTGATTTGCCTCTGGAATGTCTTGTGACAGAGGAGAATTTTACTGAGGCGGTAAAAGATGTCATGAAAACTGCTGCTGCAGAACGGGTGGTATATATAGAAATCCGTTTTGCACCCATGCTTTCTGTGAGAGAAGGGTTGTCTCTTCGCCAGATTATAGAAGGAGCTCTAAAAGGATTGAAGCAGGGGGAAGAAGCGTATAGCATAAGGGGGAATTTGATTCTTTGCGGTATGCGCCACATGCCTTGGGAGAAAAATGTGGAATTGGTAAAGGCAGCAAAGGAATATTATGGTCATGGTGTCTGCGCCGTGGATTTGGCGGGAGACGAGGCCGCCTTTCCGGTAAGGCAGCAGGCGGTCATGTTCCAGACTGCGAAAGAGCTAGGTATTCCCTTTACCATTCATGCAGGGGAATGTCAAAATGCCCAGAGTATTTGGGACGCCTTGGAACTGGGCGCTTCCAGAATCGGACACGGAATCGCAGCTAGAAAAGACCCCAGGCTGATGGAATACTGTGTACAGCACAAAATCCCTTTTGAGATGTGTCCGGTAAGCAATCTCCAGACAAAAGCAGTACAAAGTATGGAAGAGTATCCATTGTTTCTGTTTTTGAAAAAAGGAATACCGGTTACCATAAACACGGATAATCGAACTGTGAGCAATACAAGTATTACAAGGGAACTTCAAATGATACAGGAATACTACGGATGTGCAGATGAAGTTTTGGAAACTTTGATGAAACATGCAAGAGATGCTGCCTTCTCCAGTTAGGAGAAAGGCAGTATTTTTTAATGCTGTCTGTCGCCTGCAAGAGATATTAATAAAGTCCAAGGAGCTGGTCAACGGTTTCGGGATTCTTTCTGGTGGATTCGATTAGTTTAAAAAGGTAAGAACTCATTTCAGCAGAAACTTTGTCTACGGCTTCCTGATAAATCTGCTGTTTGTAAATACAATTTTGCATAGTACATCCGTTTTCGGGAATATGATGCCGTTTTTCTTTTTGTTTTAATCTCAGATAAAGTGTTCTCAGCAAGTTAGAATTTTGGGTGTTTACTAAATCCAGGTATTGTTCTACGACTTCACGATTTCCTTTGGTTGTGGCGGTTTCAAAGGCATGCCGTATGGCTCGCTCTACACTTGAAGCGGTAGTGCCTCTTTTCTTTGCGATATCGGCATACAGAGAGCAGATTTTTCCATTGCTGTAATAGGTATCGGTGTCAAAGAGTTCCAAGGCGTCATAAATATAGGTAAAACCTTTTACGCCTGCCGGTATGCCAATTTCTAATAAAATGTCAACGATGTCATTTCTCATTTTTCTGAGTCGTCCTTTCTATGGGTATTCATTACTAAACATTAAAATGGAACATGATATGTATGAAATGTAAAATGTCTCAATGAGACAATTATATGTCTTTTTGCGACGTATGTCAACATAAATTTGTTGACAACAAAACAGATATCCATTACTATAGTTAGGTCACTATACAAAAAATACATTAAAGGGGTATTGACAAATTTGAAAAACAGAATAAAAGCAATTCGGAAGAATGCCGGAATGACGCAGCAGCAGTTTGCAAACCGAATCGGCGTTTCCAGGAATACGATTGCTACCTATGAAACCAGTGTACGGGTTCCGATTGAAGCAGTGCTTCTGTCCATATGCAGAGAGTTTGGAGTGAATGAAGAATGGCTGCGTACAGGTGAAGGTGAGATGTATATAGACATTACACCGGATTTGGAATTGTCCAGGTGGTTCGGGCAGCTCTTAAGAGAAGAAGACAACTCATTTCAGAAGAAATTCCTGCTTATGCTGTCTAAACTGACAGAAGAAGAATGGAATTCTCTTCAGAAAGTGGCGACGCTGCTTTTTTCAAGCAGTGTACAGAATTAAAGGGATTGGGTCAGGGATTTGATAAACTCATAGATGCATTTCATCTGATGATAATTTGCTCTTTGAAGTAAGTCGATGATTTGATGTTTGATGTCCATATCTTTCACCCACAATATGTAACTTTGCCATATCCTTAAGCTATATTTACAGTTTACGTTATATTGCAGGAAAAGTCAATGCATTTTTTACAGGAAGTTTGATGAAAAACATTGTTTTTACAAGAAAATTGTAGTATGATTTTTTCTATAAACAACTTCTATTATAATATAGAAAGGAACAAGTAAAAAGCGGATTTGCGGGAGGCTACTATGGGGATTGGGGAAAGGGTTCGCAAGCGCAGGGTGGAATTGGGACTTACAAGGAACGAACTGGCGGAAAAATTACATGTTACACCCTCCGCTGTTGCAAACTATGAAAATAATATCAGTGTTCCGAAGCCGGAACTTCTGATTTCATTGATGAAAAACCTGGGAACAGATGCAAATTACTTATACGCAGATTATATTTCGGACGACTTGATTGAGAAGAATTATAAAAAGAATATGAGTGAGGAGGAGCAGGCATCTGTCAGAAAATATCGGGAACTTACGGAAAATGGAAAACGTCTTGTGCGAATTGTGATAAACGAAGAATATGAGCGCATGATGTCACAGCGCTGGATTATGCTGGAATGTTATTTTCCGGGAAGCAGGAAGCGGAATGCGGGATTTCTTCTGCAGGAATACGCAGGGAAAATCCGGGCCAGAGAGAAAAATATTCCAGAGGGGACAGATTATTGTTTTCAGATTCAGATTGACAGATATGAACCGGTGTTTCAAAAACAGGATATTCTTGCTGTATCCTCTGCGGCTGCTGCGCACAATGAAATAGGTATATTCTGCTTTCGGGGCGTTTGTTATATACGCACGCTTTACCGTAAGGGCAGTGTCTGTAAATTGCGAGCGCTTAATGTTATGGAGCCGGACATTGTTGTAGAAAAAGAAGAGGAGCTTTGCTGTCTGGGCGAAATTCTGGGAAAAGTCTATGGGGAGTACGAAATCCTGCATCCTGAGAAAGAATAACTTGACAAAGACCTTCGTCTATGTTACGCTTACAAAGCGACAATGGAAGCAGGTCTTTTTTTTGTGCGTAATTTTCAGAAGGATTCTGATAGACTACATATGAAAAGAGGTATCTGGTCGCGGTAACAAGACGTTGCATAATGACAGCCCTGTGAAGCTGTCAGCGATAAAAGACACATGGAGGTGGAGAAGTCGTGCGCGTAAAAATCACATTGGCATGTACGGAATGTAAACAGCGTAACTACAACATGACAAAGGAAAAAAAGAATCATCCGGAACGTTTGGAGACAAAGAAATACTGCAAATTCTGTAAAGCTCATACATTACACAAAGAAACCAAATAATCAGGTTTAAGAGGGTGAATTTATGGAAGCAGAAAAAAAGCAGAAAGCTCCAAAAAAGAACTGGACCAAAGGACTTCAGGCAGAATTTAAAAAAATAGTCTGGCCTGATAAGCAGACTCTTGTAAAGCAGACCGTTGCGGTAGTGTCTATCACTGCTGTACTGGGGGTTTTCATTGCTGTTATCGACAGCGGGATTCTGCAGCTGCTGAACTTAATTATTAAGTAAGGACAAGGTGAATTAGAATGTCAGAAGCAAATTGGTATGTTGTTCATAC
The DNA here is from genome assembly GCF_037890365.1 of Blautia sp. HCN-20427. Lineage (NCBI taxonomy): Bacteria > Bacillati > Bacillota > Clostridia > Lachnospirales > Lachnospiraceae > Blautia > Blautia sp. HCN-20427. The sequence continues at coordinate 79,929 of NZ_JBBKBX010000016.1, forward strand.
CTATTCAGGGTATGAAAACAAGGTAAAAGCCAACATTGATAAGACAATAGAGAACAGACACCTGGAGGACCAGATTTTAGAAGTCCGTGTACCTATGGAGGACGTAGTGGAACTGAAGAACGGCGAGAAAAAGCAGGTTCAGAAGAAGATGTTTCCCGGTTATGTCCTGATTCATATGGTAATGAATGATGACACATGGTATGTTGTAAGAAACACCCGCGGTGTTACAGGATTTGTTGGTCCGGGTTCAAAGCCGGTTCCGCTGACGGAAAAGGAAATTGACGCTCTCGGCATTTCAATGGTCAGAGAAGTGGAAGTTGACTTTGAAGAAGGCGACAGTGTTGTTGTCACAGGCGGTGTTTGGAAAGATACTGTGGGCGTTGTTCAGAGTATTAACGAAGCAAAACAGATTGTGACAATCAGTGTTGAGCTGTTTGGCCGCGAAACGCCGGTAGAAATAAGTTTCGCAGAAGTAAAGAGTCTTTCATAAGACAAAACAGTAAACAGTATGCAAGGGTCATAATGTCACATGGCTCGTGGGAGGGACATTCCCGCAATTACCACATTATAGGAGGTGCCGAAAATGGCAAAGAAAGTAACAGGTTACATTAAATTACAGATTCCTGCTGGAAAGGCAACACCAGCACCACCAGTTGGTCCTGCTTTAGGTCAGCACGGTGTAAACATTGTACAGTTTACAAAAGAATTTAACGCAAGAACAGCAGACAAAGGAGATTTAATCATCCCTGTTGTTATTACAGTATATGCGGACAGAAGCTTCAGCTTCATTACAAAAACTCCGCCGGCTGCAGTTTTATTAAAGAAAGCTTGCAACATCAAATCTGGTTCAGGCGTTCCAAACAAAACAAAAGTAGCTACAATTTCTAAAGCGAAAATCCAGGAAATTGCAGAAATGAAAATGCCGGACTTAAATGCAGCATCCTTAGAGGCAGCTATGAGCATGATTGCCGGAACTGCAAGAAGTATGGGTATTACAGTAGAAGAATAATTAGTTTTGTGACTATCAACAAACGTGGGAGGGACATTCCCGCAATTACCACTAGGAGGTTATTTATATGAAACGCGGAAAAAAATACGCAGAGGCTGCAAAAGCAGTTGACCGTACAAATTTATACGACCCAGCAGAGGCCATTTCTTTAGTAAAGAAAACAGCCGTAGCTAAATTTGACGAAACAATCGAAGTTCATATCAGAACAGGCTGTGATGGACGTCATGCAGAACAGCAGATTCGTGGTGCAGTTGTACTGCCTCACGGAACAGGTAAGACTGTTCGCGTATTAGTATTTGCTAAGAACGCAAAAGCTGACGAAGCACAGGCAGCAGGTGCAGACTTCGTAGGAGCTGAGGATTTAATTCCGAAGATTCAGAACGAAGGATGGTTAGACTTTGACGTTGTTGTTGCTACACCGGATATGATGGGCGTTGTTGGACGTCTGGGACGTGTTCTCGGACCTAAAGGCTTAATGCCAAACCCAAAAGCTGGTACAGTAACTATGGACGTTGCTAAAGCTATCCAGGATATCAAAGCTGGTAAGATTGAATATCGTCTTGATAAAACAAATATCATTCACGTGCCAATCGGAAAAGCTTCTTTCACAGAGGAGCAGTTAGCGGACAACTTCCAGACGCTTATGGGAGCTATCAACAAGGCTAGACCAAGCGCGTTAAAAGGTGTGTTCTTAAAGAGCGTATCTCTGGCTTCCACAATGGGACCAAGCGTAAAGGTTAATCCTGTTAAATTAGCTCAGTAATAGATGAAATAGAAAACCCCGGTGTGGAGTTATATCCATGCCGGGGTTTTTGCGGCTTTAGAAAGCGGAATTTCACAAGTGAAAACCCTCCCAGGCAGGTGGGGTTCAATATTTTAAAGGTTCAATTAATTATATTATAAAACTATCTATATTCGATTATTCATATCTAAAAAGAAAATCCCTAAATTTAAAAGTTTATATAGAAGATAATGATTATGAAAAATAATAATGTGAAATGGACGAAAAGATTTCAAAAACTTTAAGGATAAGTGATGTTTATCTATGAAAAACAGAGGAGAAAAGGCGAATGTATGTAAAAAACTTACAAAAACAGAATGTAAATATTAGGAGAAAAAGCAATATCTATTTTATTTCTTCTTTTGTATAATAATTATAAAAAATAACTAAAGTAACTTGTTGTGGAGAAAAAGGGAGGGAATAGATTGTCTGGGAGAAAGAAGAAACTTTGGGCCGGGGCAGTGTTCATAGCTGTTCTGTTGTCTGCTTTTTTTCTTTTCCGGGAAGCAGGAAGAGTAAAATATCCTCTTATTGTAAATGAAGAGCCGATAACGCAGGAAGAGTTGGAATTCTATGATGGAGATAAAGATAGAGCGGTGCGGGCAAGAGTGATATGGGACTGGGCAGAACAGGAGAAAATAATAGACAGGTTTTCCTATGATTCCTTTTTGGAAGCTTTGGATAAGGAAAATAAGGAAAGAAAAGCACTTCACGAAAAAGGAGAGCCGGTATACGGACCGGTGGAATTCACACCCATGCAATATTATAAACGCCTTATAGGGGAATGTGAGCAGGCATTAAAAGAAAGAATTATGGAACGGACAACACCGGAGGAACTAGAGGTTTTTTACGAAACCCACCGGGAGCATTACAGGCAGGTGGATTCTTTTACCGCCCAATATACAGTCTGGCAGGAAGGAAAAATAATTTATGAGGGCATTGTTGAACTTAATGACAGTAATGTTCGAGCCATGACAGAGGCGGACGAAGAACTTGCAAATAAACTGCTGCAGTTGGAGGAAGGAGGACAGACAAACTGGACGGGCAGCAACGGGGAAGAAAAGCAGCTAATTTGTACCAAAAGGGAAGCGGGAGAATATCTTCTGTATGAAGAGGTTTCGGGTGCGGTTTTGGAGCAGTGTGCTGCAGAAAAATTTGAGAAAGAATTAAATGAAAAGATTTCAAAGTCTGAAATTCAGGACTTTCGATGAGGAGGATATGAATGAAGCGTATAGCAAAAAGAATTTCGTGTGCTGCATTAACAGCGGCACTTTTGACGGGAAGTATGCCAAGTTATGCATTGGCAGCCGAGGTATCACCGGATTTATCTGTGGCAGAGCAATCTCAAGAAATACAGGAAGACGCAGTGGAAGGGGAAGAAGGAATCCTGCCGGAAACAGAGGAAACTGTACCGGAATCAGTAAATCCGGAAGAAGATACAGTTTTGCCGGAAAACCCAACTGTTCCGGATACAGAAATCCATACAGGGGCAGATGAAGTATTGCCGGAAACAGAAACAACCGTGCCGGAGGAAGAAACAGAAACGGAGAGTGAAGAAGCGGAGCAGTTTCAAGTGGAAGCAGAGGGAGCTTCCGTTCCTCAACCGGGAAAGAGGGAATTGTTAAAGGATAATTTTGATAATGCGTCGGGCTGGCAGATAAATAATCCCAGTAGTGTGAAAATTGAAAACGGACAGGCGACTATCAAAGGCGGTGGGGGAAATAATGCCATGAAATCCGCAGGCATTCTCTCAGCAAATGATTTTCTGCTTCAGACGGATCTGATAATAGGCACAGAAAACAAAAACTGCAATGCGAAAATAGGATTTAAGGCGCAGGATGGATTTGATAAACAAAGACTACAGTTGCGCTTTGATTTTCCGAACAACAAAGTGTTTTTAGAGAAAGTGACAGGGAATTCCGTGGATACCAAATACGGAGAAGCAGCGGCAGAGGTCAGCCAGGGACAGCATAAGCTGGCGATAGAGGTGAAAGGGAATGCTATTACCGCATGGCTGGACGAAAAACAGATTATCACAGCCAGCCACGAAGAAATCGGTAAAATGGAGAAAGGAAGACTGTTTATAGCGGGGCAGTTTCCGTTACAGGACTTTGCGCTGGACAATCTTTTGGTTACTACCAATGAGGAGTTAAGCGGAAAGGAATGTACAGTTAAGCTGGAAACTTATACAGATGGAAAGCTTGACCCAGAGCATAAAGGGGGTACGCTCACAGCAGATAAATTGTCCGGGTATTCCGGAGAGTGGATTAATCTGACGCCCAAGGCAAATCATGGTTATGTGTTTGCAAAATACGAAACCAGTACAGATAATCTGGTTCCTATTGAAAATAATCGCTTTCAGTTGAACGAAAAATTTCCTGAAATTACAGTAAAGGCATATTTTGAAACAAGAAAGCCGGGAAAATATGAGATTTTCTTTGAGGATTTCGGCGGAAATCCGGGAACACTTCCTGAAGGAATTCGAGTGTCAGAAGGAGAGCTTTTCGTTGATGTTCCATCTGGAAAAAATGCAAATGCTTACAGCCCTGTGGTAGACTGGAAGAAACTTGATGGTAAGAAAGGATACCGTATTTCTGTTGACGCCAGAAGAACAACAGATGCGGGTGGAACTCTGCAGATTTCTTTCCGAGATGGAGGAAGCTTTGATTCCCGCTATGTTGTGGCAATCAATTCTCAGGGAAGCGCTATGCTGCGTCGGTTTTATAACGGAGAAAATAAGGAATTGAAAAAAGGCAACTTCCAGCTGACCGATAAACCGGCTCATGTGGTTATAGAAGTTGTAGAGAATAAAGTTACAGTATTTATTAATGGAAAAGAAATTTTGAACTACACAGACCAGGAAAATTGGAAGGGTATGAAGCCGGGAGTACAGCTTATCAATATGACGCCGGGTGCGCCTGTTGCTTTCGATAATCTTCTGATTGAGCAGATTTGTGAGAAGAAGCCTGTCGAAGTGATTTCTATTTATAATGGGACGGAAGATACAGAACATAAGGCGGGAGTTGCCAGCAGCGATATAAAAGAAGCTGAAGAAGGGCAGAGAGTGACTCTGACGGCAATAGCAAAAGCAGGTTATCGTTTAAAGGAATACCAGGTAGAAGGCATGGAAAACGTGCAGATTCAAGATGGTGCCTTCCTTATGCCTGCAGGTGATTACAGCTCTTTGAAAGTAAAGGCTATTTTTGAAACAGACAAATTAAGAGAAGGAAAAACTTTTTATGTAGATTCTGAAAACGGAGATGACAGTGCAGAGGGAACTTCTGAGAAAACAGCATGGAAATCTCTGAACAGGGTGAAAGAATACGGTTCCTTTGTGCCGGGAGATAAAATTTTACTGAAGCGAGGAAGTGTATTTGTTGGACAGCAACTGGCGTTTCAGGGTATGGGAGCAGAAGGAAAGCCCATTGAAATCAGCGCTTATGGAGAAGGAAAACTTCCCAGACTGGAAGGAAACGGACAGGTTGAAAATGTAGTTTCTCTTTACAATCAGGAATATGTAGAAATCAGAAATCTGGAAATTACGAATTTGGACAAAAAGTACAGCACAGAATTTAAACTGAACGGAAGCAATAACAAAGAAAAACCGTTGAGGGCAATGAACGTATCCATTAGGGATTTCGGAACTGCATCAGGTATTGTGATTGAAGATTGCTACATTCATGATATCAATGGCAATATTAATCTGAAATGGAATGGCGGAATTTTCTTTGATGTAAAAACAAATATTCAGAATGGTGTTTTGGCCGGAATTCCGAGTAAATATGATAATGTGCGCATTTCCGGCTGTACCTTTGAGCGAGTAGACCGCTCTGCGATTAAGCTGGTGAGCTCTCAGTGGTGTAATCAGTGGGAAAAGAACGACCCGGGCGTACCTGTGAACTGGTACCCGTCTACAAATGTTGTTGTGGAAAATAACTATATGGAATACATAGGCGGTGACGGTATTACAGTCAGAGATACAGACGGTGCGTTGATTGAACATAATCTGGCAAAGGACTGCCGTTTCCAGAATACGGGGTATAATGTGGGAATCTGGCCATTTGAAGCAGCAAATACAGTGCTGCAGTATAATGAAGCTTATGAAACTCATGGAACAACAGACGGACAGGGTCTGGACTGTGACCATGCCTCTTCCAATTCTGTTATGCAGTATAACTATAGCCATAACAATGAAGGCGGTTTTATGCTGATTATGGGCGGATATCCTCATACAGGAGCAACGGTTCGCTATAATATCAGTCAGAATGACAGGGATAAAACATTTGAATTTGCACAGGGACTTCCAAAAGGTACCATGATTTATAACAATACCATTTACTCGAATCAGGTTTTAGACAAAGGTGTATTTTTCCTGTCTAATACAGGAGCCGGAGTGGGGGTAAATGATGGATTTGCATTTAACAATGTGTTTAGCTATCCTCAGGGACAGAAAGCCTATGGCGGTGATGCCCAGGGAATTGGTTTGGTTCAGGAACACATGAAAATTTATAACAATGCCTATACAGGAGGCATGAGCGCTTTTGAGGCAGATGCCAAGCCTTTGCAGGCAGAGGATTTGGGAATTGTCGAATTAGGAAGCGCTCCGGAAACTCATGAAGGCAAAGATGCTGTAACAGGAAGTTCAGGATTGTTGGACGGTTATAAATTGCAGGAGGGCTCTGCGTTGATTGATAAAGGGCTTACTGTAGATGAAGCATGGAAGCATTTTGGCGGAAGCAAACTGGTAGATGGCCGAAACTATTCTCCAAGAGAGTTTTTTGAAAAGGTGAAAGATAATAAAAAATATCCCAGCATAGATTGCATTATGGGAAACAACTTCCCAGAAGTACCGGGTGTGTCATATGACAGGGATTTCTTTGGAGAAAGCATAATCAGCGGAAAACCGGATATTGGTGCGGCTGAGTATCAGAGAGAAGAGCCGGAAAAACCAGAACCACCGCAGGCTGTGCTGTTAGAAAGCATATCCATTCAGAAAGCACCGGAAAAGACAGCCTATACAGAAGGAGAAACTTTCAATCCAAAAGGAATGGAAGTAGAAGCGAAATTCAGTGATGGAAACACAAAGGATGTAACCGGAGAAATCAGCTACAGTGAGGAAACGCTAAAAGTAAGCGATAAAGAAATGGTTATCAGCTATACATATGAGGGTATTACCAAAAAGGCAACTCAGGGGATTGCTGTAAAAACAAAGGAAGAGCCGCAGCCGCCAACCCAGGGGGAACCGGAAAAACCACAGCAACCAGAAAATCCGGATACTTCAGGTTGGGAAATAGAAGCTGTAGAAATAGTACCGGAGAAAGCAGAATTAAAAGCAGGGGAATCAAAACAGTTTACAGTTGATGTGAAGGGAAAAGGAGAATTTTCCAAAGAAGTTTCCTGGGAACTTGTAGGAAAACATCATGAAGATACCTATATAGATGAAAAGGGAACTTTATATGTCAGCAAGGCAGAGGCAGCAGGAGAAGTGAAGGTAAAAGCGGGTTCTAAAGCGGATGCAAAGAAATTTGACGAAGCAGTAGTAAAAATTAAAACGGCACAGACACAGGTGCCGGGAACAAATGTAAATAATAATGGCGACGATAGTACAACAGGAAAACCAGCGGGGAACCAGGGAGTCCAGACTGGAGATGAAAGCCATGTGGTGATACTTCTGGGGCTGCTTGCAGTGTCAGGGGGAGCGATGTTACTTTGTAAGAGGAAAAGGCAGTAAGAAAGTGGGGACTATCGGTTAATACCGTTTTTTAGTTTCTAAATCTTAAAATACGAATCTCCTGTAGTAATCAGTATTTTTGATACCTGATCTTCTATAGGAGATTTGTATTTTTTCTTTTCGGTATGTATTTTAGGGCGCAAAAACTCCTCAACTGCATTTTTAAAAGCACTCTTTTTCTAAGCAGTCTTTTCCTTAGTTTTTCCTTCAAATTTTTTGATCTCTTCATGAAGAAAACGATGATATTTATTGATATTTCTTCCAATCGCATACAGCATGAATTCTTTATAAACCTTCTCTGCTGTTCGGCAGTTGAATCTTCGAAAGTTATCATTTTCTTTGATATCTCCGAAATGTCCTTCTGTCTGAATGGAACGGATCTGACGGTTTAATATCCCCTTCTCACTCTGGATGTTCGCATGGGATTCTTCCTTTAAAGCTTCCCATTGTTCATTGATCTTCATGACCTTATTTTTCTCTGCATCTTTTTCAGCATCATACTTATAGAGACATTTTTCTTTATGTATGCAGCCACTGCAATCGGAACATCCATACACCTCAAAGGTTTGTGTATAACCAGCCTGTTCTTTTTTCTCTGTCCTGATATGATGAAGTTCTCTTCCATTATGGCAGATATAATAAAGTTCATCCTCAAATATCTGCGTTTTCATGTTGTAATACTTTCCAATCTCTTCCGTGTATGCACGTGTTTTCCGTTTTTCATGATCCTGCAGCTTAATATAACTGGAGATTTTATGTTTCTTTAAGTACAGAAGATTCTTTTCACTACAATAACCGCTGTCGGCAGTTACTTCCTCCCAAATTTCTCCAAACGTATTTTTGTGCTTTTCTAACACAGGAATCAATGTATTATAATCTGTCCGGTCATTGCTTACATAAGCCTGGACAATAAAATAATTCTCTACTGCTATCTGGACATTATATGCGGCCTTTAACTGTCCGTTCTTCATATGGTCCTCTTTCATCCGCATAAAGGTGGCCTCTAAATCTGTTTTGGAATAACTGTTCCGATCCTTTCCCATGATTTCAAAACACTCTTTATATCCCATGAGACGTTCACCGCAGCTTTCCAGTTCCTCATATAGCTGCTGGATTTCCGATTTTCTCTTTCCTTTTCCATAAACAAACGTAATGTGTTCCTGCTCCGCGATCTGCATCAGATTTTTCTGGAGTTTCAGAATCTCCAGCGGAGAACAGTTGTCAATTTCGATGATTGTATTATTTGATAATTTTTTATGTTTTGTCAGTTTCCTTGTCCGGTTCTTTTCAATGACATCCCTTACTTTTTCCATTCCTTCTATCACAAACATATGAGCATGGGGAATGTCATATTTGATGCCATATTCATTTTTGTCAATCAGAGCATTATACTTCTGATACACCGAATCAACGGTATCTAATAATCCTGCAAGATGGTAGTTCAGTGTTCCTCTCCATACAAACGTATAGCGGTTTGCATTGGCTTCAATTTTTGTTCCATCAATAAAAAGAGATTTTAACGTGATGAATCCTTCTTTTTGCAGACGACGAAGAAACTGATAGTTCAGTTCATCCAATACATCAGCTGTCAGCTTTTTGTTTTTAAATTCATAAAAAGCATCCCTTTTGGGTTTTTGGCCTTTGGTAAGCCAGATAAAAGCAAGGTCTCTTTCACATAATTCTACGATACGGTCAACAGCTCTTACCCCACGCATATTTGCATAAGTAACTACAGCATACATCATAATTGGATTGTACCCTATTCTTCCCTTATCTGAACAATTGGCTAACAAGCCAGAAAAATCTAACTCCTCCATCACTTTTTTCAGGGTATAGACTGGATCGTCATCAGGTAAATTCAATTCAAAGAAACTAAAGTTAATTTTCTGTTGCCCTAATTCAAAAAAATGGTTATAATAATCTTATTTTAGCATAGTTCCATTATAACATGGAACGGAGAGGAGATGGTTGTCGTTAGCCATCTTTTTCTCTTTTTACGGAAAAATTTCAGGGGCAGATTTGACTCATGTGAGTCAAATCTGCCCCTGTTTGGAACTATCTATTTCCCGATAGCCCCTTTTGTAGCTCCCAATGCCTTAGATGGCATTGGGGCAGATGTGCTTCGGCAGTACAGAATTACCACCGGCTTTATTCTTTTTTCTCTTTTGATTGTAAATACTTCTCTGCTTCTTCTACAAAGTTTTGTATAGAGTCTGTTTTTGCTGCCAGTTTAAATAAAAACTTCAAATCTCCAAGCTCTCCCATCTCGCGGTCTGTTTTAATGTTATGAATGGTCTCCTGAAACTGCTTCACCAGTTCATCCTGAAAATCCCCTTCGCTTTTTTCTGAATCAGCCGTTACAAATTTCAGGAATCTGACAAGTTCTGCTGGAACTTCCTTCTCATTTCCAAAAGTATAGCAATATAAATGCTCTCCAAATGGGTCGAAATCACAGACAAAAATCACAAACGTATCCGGCAGGGTTTCATAATCTTCCCCGCTTGCCAGCGCTTCCATTACCATCTGGCTGTGATAGTACCGGCTGCGTTTTCCCGGGGATTTCTTTTTCTTTATCTGTATTTCCACGTTGTAATGTGTGCGGTTCTCGTCTTCTGCATAGATATCCGGGCGGACACCTTTGTATTCCGGATGATAAATCATGCTCTTTTCCTTGCTCACTACTACCTGTGAAATGGGGACTCCAAGCACCAGCTCAAGAAATCCCTTGCAATTTTCCTCCACACTCATAACTGCACCAAAAAGAAAATTGTCCTTAATTGTCAAATCCTGTAATGTTTTTCGTTTTCTCATATTTCCTCCTGTTCTACAGAGGAATCCTGTAAAGAGAGTATAGCTTATCAAAAAGACTACACCGTTAAATTCAATAATTATAATTATCGATATAGAAAAGAAAAATAAAAAAACAGTTGACATATAATGTTTACTGTGATATTCTATATAAGCTGTTGTTGAGAAGAGAAAGATAATTTAAAATCTTGACTGGACAATAACGAGTGATAACAACAAATTTTCAGAAAATGAAAAATATTGACAAAGTATAGAATATATGATATTCTAACAAAACTGTCGCAAAGAATTGTAAAGTGAATCGAAAAAAGATTGAAAAAAGTTCTTGACAAGCTAAAAACGATATGATAA
>NZ_JBBKBX010000017.1:0-87991 GCF_037890365.1 Blautia sp. HCN-20427
GATTGAAATTCCTTATAAAACTCAATAATTATAATTACAGATACAGGAATAAAACAAAGTGTTCTAATAAATTTTCGTCTATAACTTAATTTCCAATAACAAATTTCTATTCCCTTGTCTACTTTTTCACTCATGTCATACCGTTTTGCAAGAAAGAAGCCAATGGTTTCCACAATTACCAGAATAGATATCGCCATCAAGAACATATAAAATCCTCCCTATCTCCCCCCTTGCAAGATAATTTTACCATTCTCTATATTTTTTACCAGTTAAATGTATGTAAAAGATTTTCGGCGCAAATAATGTTTCCACTACCTACGCCATTTCTCATCTTGTCTTGAAATATTTACCCTTTTACAACGCCTTTTCTTTGTAAGAATTTCTTCTCAATTATTTCTGCACAATATTAATTATCTTCTTAGGAACATAAATTTCCTTCACTATATTTCCGGTCAGCTTATCTGCAATCGCCTCTTTTCCTGCTGCAATCGCCTCTTCCTTTGTAGTCTCTGCGCTGATACAAACTACGGCTTTTGTCTTGCCGTTAATCTGTACCGGAACTTCGATTTCATCGTCCTTCATTGCTTCTGCGTCTGCCTTTGGCCACTGGGTGTGGAATACAGAATCCTCATGACCGTATTCCTGCCACAGTTCTTCTGCAATGTGCGGTGCAAACGGCGCCAAAAGCTGAACAAAAGTTTCAATGGTTGCTTTATCGATACCGCCTGTCTTCTTCGCCATATCAATCAGTTTGTTGTTATATTCCATGAATCCGGAAATAACGGTGTTCAGACTGAAGCTTTCCAGACGCTGAGTAATGTCAAATACCAGCTTGTGACGAAGTTTTACCATTTCTTTTGTCTCTGCTACAGCCGCTTCTTTGCTGTCCATAGCCAGTTTCCAGAAACGGTTCAGGAAACGGTAAACACCGTCAATTCCCCGGTCATCCCACTCTGCGTCTAATTCCGGCGGTCCCACAAAGAGTTCGTAAAGTCTCAAGGAATCGCAGCCGTAATCTCTTACCAAATCATCCGGAGAAACTACATTTCCTTTGGATTTACTCATCTTGATACCATTCTTTCCGGTAATCATACCCTGGTTGAACAGTTTCTGGAACGGTTCATCAAAGTCTACCACACCGATGTCATGCAGGAACTTGGTATAGAAACGGGAATACAGAAGATGCAGTACCGCATGCTCTACTCCACCGATATACATATCTACCGGAAGATATTTATCTGCTTTTTCCTTGGATACCAGCGCTTCGTCATTTTTGCTGTCCACATAGCGCAGGAAATACCAGGAAGATCCAGCCCACTGAGGCATGGTGTTGGTTTCTCTTTTTGCCGGAGCGCCGCAGCACGGACAAGTGGTGTTCACCCAGTCTTCAATGCCTGCCAGCGGAGATTCTCCTGTACCTGTTGGTTCGTAAGATTCTACCTCCGGCAGAGTCAGTGGAAGCTGGTCTTCCGGAACGGGTACATTACCACAGTTCGGACAATGGATAATCGGAATGGGCTCGCCCCAGTAACGCTGACGGGAGAATACCCAGTCACGAAGTTTGTAGTTGACCGTCTTGCGTCCAATGCCCATTTTTTCAATCATCACAGGCGCTTCTTTTTTCAGCACTGCGGATTCCATGCCATTCCATTCACCGGAGTTAATCATAGTTCCAGAAGCCTCGGTATACGCTTCTGTCATATTTTCAATTTCTTTTCCGTCTTTGGCAATAACCTGGATAACCGGAATGTTGAATTTGGTTGCAAATTCAAAGTCACGGTCATCATGAGCCGGTACACACATAATCGCGCCGGTACCGTAATCAGCCAGTACATAATCCGACAGCCAGATAGGCATTTTTGCTCCATTTAAAGGATTGACTGCATAGCTTCCTGTAAACACACCTGTTTTCTCTTTATCCTGCAGACGGTCTACATTGGATTTCATGGAAGCGTCGTAAATGTATTTTTCTACGGCTTCTCTTGTCTCATCCGTAGCCAGTTCCTTCGCCATAGCGTGTTCCGGTGCCAGTACCATAAAGGTTGCGCCGTGAAGGGTATCCGGTCTTGTGGTGTAAACAGTGATTTTTTCTTCTCTTCCTTCTACCGGGAAGTCTACTTCTGCACCATAGGATTTTCCAATCCATTCGGCCTGCATTTTCTTTACTTTTTCCGGCCAGTCCAGTTTGTCCAGGTCATCTAAAAGACGGTCTGCATATTTGGTAATTCTCAGCATCCACTGACGCAGGTTTTTCTTGGTAACTTCAGAACCACAGCGTTCACATTTGCCGTTTACCACTTCCTCGTTGGCCAAACCTGTCTTACAGGAAGGACACCAGTTAATTGGGAATTCCTTTTCATAAGCCAGGCCTTCTTTAAACATTTTTACAAAAATCCACTGCGTCCATTTATAGAAAGCAGGGTCTGTAGTATTGACTTCTCTGTCCCAGTCATAAATAGCAGCAATGTCGTTAATCTGTCTTTTAATGTTTGCAATATTGTCTGCCGTAGATTTCGCCGGGTGGACTCCCATTTTAATGGCATAGTTTTCTGCCGGAAGACCGAAAGCATCCCAACCCATAGGGTGAATCAGGTAATATCCCTGCATCATTTTGAAGCGGCTCCACACGTCAGAGATTACATATCCTCTCCAGTGTCCTACATGAAGTCCGTTTCCTGACGGATATGGAAACATATCCAGACAATAATATTTTGGTTTGTTTCCGTCCTCTACGTTGACTGGGTGTTCCTCCCAGTTTTTACGCCATTTCTGTTCAATCGCCTTATAATTATAAGGTACTGCCATAATTTCTTCCTCCTTCACATCAAAAAATGCCCTTCCGTCTCCTCTTTAGAGACGAAAGGGCTAATATTCCGTGGTACCACTCTAATTCGCAGACTCTTTTGCGTCTGCGCACTCCTTTTTCTGTAACGGGAAATCCCGCCCGTATCTACTTGTGACTGTTTGGGTCTGTTCAATCCGGGAACTCCGAGGCGAGTTGGGAATCCTGCATACCTGCCTTGCACCACCCGGCAGCTCTCTTTCTCTTCGTTTTCCACGTTTCTATGCGGTGTTTCTTAATACTCCTCTTCAACGCTTTTCCTTATAAAGCTATTACACATTTTACCCAGTGATTGCCCTTTTGTCAACCCCTGCACGCCTTTTTTCTACTCCTGTTCCTCTTCTCCCATGGAAACAACGGAGCACACCGTATTTCCGGGCAGGAAACTAAGGCTTAGGGTATCTCCCGGATTATAAGCAATCACCTCCGGAAACTCGGTAACCGGAATATCAAAAATCAGCGTGCCTTCCAGTTTCTGAGCCCCTTCCTCTGGAGGAGTAAGGACCAAATCCGTATCATCAAAGGTCACATAAAAGTGTGAATTTCCGTCAAGAACAGCCTGGGCAATTTTTTCAATCTTTCCGGTAACTTTATATGCCTCCTCTGTCTTTCCCTTTGTACTTTCACCACCGTCTGCTTCCAGCAGTTTTTCATAATTTTTTTCACACTCTTCCACCGTATCTCCAATGGCCACCGTCTGATATTTCTGAACATTCACCATGGCATACTTTTTCACCAGGCCCGCTCCATCCTTTAAGGCTATAAAGTACGTCGGCTGGTCGGAAATGTTCAGAAGAAGCGGAAAAGCCGCCTCATATTTCAGGTTCTGCACCTGTCCTTCCGCAGAGTCCATGGCAGAACGCTCCTGAGCGCCGTCACACACATAATACCGGGTTTCCATCGTTCTCTGATTCATCAGCACAAAACCTACATTGGACTTGTCACCGCTGACCGAGGTCACGCCTGTGTACACCCACACATCATCCTCTAAGGCCAGGTAGTTAAATCCGTCTGTGGTTTTCAGACATCCCTTCTGTCCCAGAATGCTGTTAAAAAATCCGTTTTTCAGCATACCGTGGTAATTATACAGTTCCAGAAGAAGGTCCGAAGGATAGGCCCGGTCCACCCACTGAGGGCAGTCCTCGATTTTGTATTCTGTCGTTTCTCCTGTCTGAGCATTACACAGTATGACTTTTCCAATAGTCTGACCGCCGAAAAGCCCAATATTAAATTTTTTCACCGGACAAATCCAGTAAGGTGTACCATCGTCATCAATCTCAAAACTCAACTGGTCAAACATATAAGTGGGATACTGGAATCTCAGATGACGGTAAATATTTCGGTTAAAGTATTCCGATTCCGAATATTTAATGGGCTTATCCAGCTTTACCAGTTCCGTATCCTGGGTTGCCATATCAATGCGGATATAAGCTGGAATCCCCTCTTTCTGATTTGTCAGCCATTTAATTCCGTTGGCGTAAACCAAAGGGGAGACACGATAAGGCTGTCCCTGGTAATTAATCTGGGAATACAGACTGCTCACCTCAAACTGTGACACCATGTCCACCATACTTCCCATTTTTCTGTTTCCCAGAAGTTCTGCCGACTCCTTATCCAAAAGGGGAATCTGGTCATAACTGATTTCTTTAATATCTTCTGCAAAATCCCGTTCTTCGGGTGTTACCAGCTTTTGGTATTTCTTTGCATTGATAATAGGGGATGACAAAAGAGCCCCTGCCCCATATACCACTGCAATAGCCAGAATCACAAAGATTCCTCCCTTTAGCACCTTGTTGGTCCGCAGTTCCTGCACACTGGAAATCCGCTTTTTGAATCCATACAGCACCAGCACTGCCACAACCAGGGCTCCCAGAAAGAACCAGAAACCGCTTTCGTGAATGTTGACTGCCGGCAAGGTGACATAGTAATACAAAAATGCCAGAACCAGAAGCGTCAAACCTGCTGCAATTTTCTTTTTCATAGTTTTACCATACCTTTCCAAGCAGATTTTTCTGCTTTGTTCCTCATTGTAGCATGCCTGGCACACAGTTTCAACAATCCGGGGGCAAGTTCCTATAAAGGTTACATAAAGATGACCGAATTTTACAAGACTCTCCTTTAGAAAGCGTTCACGTCAAACGGGACTGCCTCAGCAGCCCCGTTTTTACAATATCACTTCTGTTTTTTGTTGTTTTCTATTCCTCTTCTGCCTTTGCGCGGGCTTCAATTTCTCTTTCCTGAATATCAGAAGGCGCCTGTTCATAGCGGGCAAATTCATAGGAGAATAATCCGCTTCCGCCTGTCATGGAACGCAGGTCTGTGGAGTATCCGTAAATGGACAGCATAGGAACGTCTGCTTCTACAATGGTATTGCCCTTATGTGCAGGGTCTGGATTCATGCCGAGCACACGGCCTCTTCTCTTGTTTAAATCCCCCATCACATCACCAGTGAATTTATCCGGTACACTGACTTTCATAGAAACAATAGGTTCCAGAAGAATGGGAGACGCTTCCATAAATCCTTTCTTAAATGCCTGAATGGCAGCAGTCTTAAATGCCATTTCGGAAGAGTCTACCGGGTGGTAAGAACCATCATACAGCGTAGCTTTCACACCCACTACCGGATATGCAGCAACCGGGCCTCTTAACACAGATTCCTGAATACCTTTTTCCACTGCTGGGAAGTAGTTCTTGGGAACTGCGCCGCCAACAACAGTCTGTTCAAATACATACGGTGTTTCCAAATCACCGGAAGGTTCAAAAGTCATTTTCACATGACCGTACTGACCGTGACCGCCGGACTGTTTTTTATACTTGTATTCTACATCTGCTTTTTTACGGATGGTTTCTTTGAAAGGAACCCTGGGCTCAGAAAGCACAATGTCTACTTTGTAACGTTCTTTCAGCTTGCTGACTACAATATCCAGGTGCTGCTCGCCGATACCGTACAGCAGGGACTGATGATTCTGGGAATCGTTTACTGCTTTCAAAGTCAAATCTTCCTGCATCATCTTGGACAGCGCCTGAGACACCTTATCCTCATCACCTTTGTTTACGGTTTTATAGCGTTTATAAGTATAAGGAACGGAAAGTTCTGTTTTTCCGTAAAGGATAGGGGTATTTTTTACTGCCAGAGTATCTCCGGTTGCCACTGTATTTAATTTGGCAATGGCTCCGATATCACCTGCATGCAGTTCCGGCACTTCTATGGATTTGGAACCTTCCAATACATACAGCTTATTCAGTTTCTCTTCCGTTTCTTTTCCCGTATTGTACAGCGTGTCATCACCCTTGATAACACCGGAGCAGACTTTGATAAGCGAATATTTACCCAGGAAGGGGTCTACAATGGTTTTAAATACATAGGCAGATTTTGCCTTTGTAAAGTCATAATTTGCCTGATAAATTTCGTTTGTCTTTGTGTTCATACCGGCACAGGCTTTCTGATCCGGACTTGGGAAATAGCCGCAGATGTCATCTAACAGATTGGCTACACCCTGAATGTTTATGGCAGAACCCATACACACCGGAACAATGCTGCCGTCTGAAATGTTTGTTTTTAAGGCAGCGGAAACTTCAGCTACGGAGAAGGCTTCTCCTGCAAAATAACGGTCCATAAATTCTTCACTGATTTCTGCTACGGATTCCATCAGCGTTTCGTGGTATTTCTCCAGATATTCCTCCAGATATTCCGGTACCGGGCATTCCTTCTTCTGCCCTCTTTCAATGTATCTGCGGCCTGCCTGTTTCACGATGTTGACATAGCCCACAAATTTGCCGTCCTCACGGATAGGCATGTGAAGAGGTGCGATTTTCTTACCGTAAAGTTCAGTCAAATCTTCTACCACCTGACGGTAACTGACATCATCCATATCCATCTCTGTCACAAAGAACATTCTGGGAAGATTGTATTTCTCACACAATTCCCATGCTTTCTGGGTTCCCACCTGAATGCCGCTCTTTCCGGAAACCACAATAATTGCAGCATCGGCTGCTGCCACCGCTTCTTCCACTTCCCCCACAAAGTCGAAGTATCCCGGTGTATCCAATACATTAATCTTTACTTTTCCCCATTCAATGGGAACTACAGATGTCGTAATAGAGAATTTTCTCTTTATCTCCTCTTTATCATAATCACTGACGGTGTTTCCATCTGTCACTTTCCCCAAGCGGCTTGTAATACCTGATAAATAAGCCATTGCCTCTGCCAGACTTGTTTTTCCGGCACCCCCATGGCCGAGCAGGACCACATTTCTAATTCTGTCGGTTCTAAAAACGTCCATATGTAATACCTCCCAAATTTATTATGTGTATATTTTACTAAAAATCTTTCAAAGTTTCAAGTATTTTATTCAAATTAAACAAGTTATTTTGTTTTTTCGCTTTAACGCGCGAAATCATTGACTTTTTCTCTCACCTGTCATAAAATGATACTGTTTGACAGGATATTTATAAGATAGAAGGAGTTAAAATACATGGAAACCACAACCATTGGTTTTATCGGTCTGGGGCTTATCGGCGGCTCCATTGCCAAAGCAATACGAAAATTTCACCCGGAATATCAGATTCTGGCTTATAATCGTACAAAAGATGTGCTGGAGGACGCAGTCTTTGACGGCATTGTAGATATTGCCTGCACGGAACATGACACCCGCTTTGCCCTCTGTGACTATATCTTCCTCTGTGCTACAGTGGACTACAATCTGGAGTGCCTCCCCTGGCTGAAGCAGACCATTCGCCCGGGATGTATTCTCACAGATGTGGGCAGTGTAAAAGGAGAAATTCACAAAAAAATTACAGCGCTTGAAATGGCGGGAAATTTCATTGGCGGACATCCCATGGCAGGAAGTGAGAAAACGGGATATGAACATTCCACGGACCATCTTATTGAAAATGCCTACTATATACTCACCCCTTCCGAAGAAGTGGGACTGGACAAAATCGGCAGATACACCGAACTGGTTTCCTCTATCGGCTCTCTGCCCATGATTCTCACCTGGGAGGAGCACGACTACATTACCGCCTGTGTCAGCCATCTGCCTCACATTGTGGCCGCCTCTCTTGTGAATGTGGTACAGAAGCTGGATTCTCCTCTGGAACACATGAAAACCATTGCGGCGGGAGGTTTTAAGGACATCACCAGAATTGCCTCTTCCTCCCCTCACATGTGGCAGCAAATCTGTCTGGAAAATCCGGAACACATTTCCAAAGTTCTGGACGAATACATCCGTCTCATTGTGCAGGCCAAGTACCTGGTAGACCAAAAAGATGCGGATGGACTGTATGATATGTTTGCAAACTCCAGAGATTACCGCAATTCCTTCAGTGACGCCCCCAGCGGTCCTCTGAAGAAGTCCTTTACCCTGTACTGCGATGTGGTAGATGAGACAGGGGCTATTGCTACCATTGCCACCATTCTCTCCATGAACAGTATCAGCATTAAAAATATCGGAATTCTTCACAACCGGGAGTTTGAAGACGGGGTTCTGAAAATTGAATTTTATGATGAGGAAGCCCAGAAGCAGGCGGTAGAACAGTTGAAGAAACGAAATTACATCATTTATGAAAGATAAACAGGAGGTGGCCTATGAGGTTTACAAAATCAGCGCCCTTAAAAGGCGAAATTACGGTTCCGGGAGATAAATCCATTTCTCACCGGGCTATTATGCTGGGTTCTCTTTCTGAGGGTACTACGGCTGTTACCAATTTTCTGGAAGGTGCGGACTGCCTCTCTACCATAAATTGTTTCTGCAGCATGGGCATTGAGATTTCCCGAACGGAAAGTGAAATTCTCATACACGGCAGGGGACTTCACGGACTTCTGGCGCCTGCTTCTGTCCTGAACGTAGGGAACAGCGGAACTACCATGCGCCTGCTGTCCGGTATTCTGGCAGGACAGAACTTCACAACGGAACTGACCGGAGATGCTTCTATTCAGAAACGACCTATGGCCCGGGTTATCACACCGCTGACTTTCATGGGCGGCTCTGTGGAAAGTCTGCGCGGCAATGGCTGCGCTCCTCTTTGCATTACCGGAAAACACTTAAAAGGCATTCACTACCAATCTCCCGTCAGTTCCGCACAGGTGAAATCCTGCGTACTTCTGGCCGGACTTTATGCAGAAGGAGAAACTACGGTGACAGAACCTTTCCTCTCCAGAAACCATTCCGAACTTATGCTGCGTTCCTTTGGAGCCGAAATTTTCAGTGAAGGAACAACAGTTTCTATACAGCCGGAGCCAAAGCTTACAGGACAGAAAGTAGTTGTTCCGGGCGATATTTCTTCGGCAGCGTACTTTATTGCGGCGGCTCTTCTCATCCCCGGCTCAGAACTGCTGATTAAAAATGTGGGAATCAATCCTACCCGTGACGGGATTTTGAAGGTCTGCGCGCAAATGGATGCGGATATCCAGGTTTTAAATCCGCGTGTTCAGTGCGGCGAGGACGTGGCTGATTTGCTGGTGAAACACAGTTCTTTAAAAGGTACGGTCATCGAAGGAGCTCTGATTCCTACTTTGATTGATGAATTGCCTGTTCTGGCCGTTCTGGCCGCCTTTGCCGAGGGCACGACCATGATTCGGGACGCACAGGAATTGAAGGTAAAGGAGTCCAATCGGCTGGATATTATGGTACATCACTTGTCTGCTATGGGAGCTGACGTTGTACCTACTGAAGACGGTATGATCATTACAGGCGGCAAAACACTTTATGGAGCTGTTCTGGACAGTCATCTGGACCACCGTATTGCCATGGCTTTTGCCATTGCAGGCATGGCGGCAGAGGGAGAAACAGAGATTACCAGGGCAGACTGTGTGAATATCTCCTATCCGGGGTTTTATAAAGACCTGGAGAAGCTGGCATAGAAAAAGGGAAAGAAAAAGCGAAGGACTCTGCAAACTGTAAAGCCCCTCGCTTTTTTCTTTATTCTATCAGCATCGCATCTCCAAAACTAAAGAACCGATACCGCTCCTTCACGGCTTCCTCATAAGCCGCCATAATATGGTCTTTCCCAGCCAACGCGGAAACCAACATCAAAAGTGTGGATTCCGGAAGATGGAAATTAGTAATCAGGGCATCTATCATCTTAAACTGATATCCCGGATAAATGAAAATTTCCGTCCAGCCGCTTTTGGCCTGGAGCATTCCGTTTTCATCTGTGGCAGACTCCAGAGTTCTGCAACTGGTAGTGCCCACAGAAATCACTCGTCCCCCATTTTTTTTCGTATCATTAATGAGTTTCGCCTGCTCTTCTTCTACCACATAAAACTCGGAATGCATATGATGTTTCTCCACATCATCTACCTTTACAGGCCGAAAGGTTCCAAGCCCCACATGAAGCGTCACATGGGCGATGTTTACTCCCATATCCTGGATTTGCTGCAGCAATTCTTTCGTAAAGTGAAGTCCCGCAGTAGGAGCCGCAGCGCTTCCTTCGTTTTTTGCATAGACGGTCTGGTAGCGCTCTTTATCCTGCAGCTTATGGGTAATATAAGGAGGCAGGGGCATCTCACCCAGCTGATCCAGTATTTCTTCAAAGATCCCCTCATAGGAAAACTGAATGAGACGGTTTCCCTCTTCTACAATATCCAGCACTTCTCCGATTAAAAGTCCATCTCCGAAGCTGATTTTTGTGCCCGGCTTTGCTTTTTTACCGGGTTTTACCAAAGTTTCCCAGATATTGTTCTCTTTTCTCTTTAAAAGAAGAATTTCAATTCCTGCATCTGTGCCTATTTTACTTCCGTACAGGCGGGCAGGAATTACACGGGTGTCATTAATCACCAGACAGTCTCCAGGCTTCAGATAATGCACAATATGCTTAAAATCTGTATGCTGGATTTCTCCGCTCTTTTTGTCCAAATGCATCAGCCTGGAAGAAGAACGGTCCACCAAAGGGTCCTGGGCAATCAATTCTTCAGGTAAATCATAATAAAAATCTGCTGTTCTCATGGCTTACTTCCCTTCTTGTATAAAATGCCGCAAAAATATCATAAGAAAAGACTGCTACGCCGCAGTCTCTTCCAAGTTCTCTTAAATCCTATTATAATATACCACATCTTCTGCCAGAAGTATAGCCTTGTTTTCCTTTATTTCTACAATGTTGGCACAGCAGTTGGGCGGCACGCACCCGTGCCAGAAATTTTCTATACCGGCGTCTTCATACACATTCTGCAAAAGTGCTCTTACCATACAGCCGTGGGCTGTAATCAGAATGGTTTTGTCCTGCAGGTCTTCTCTGGCAGTCAGTTCCTTCCAGAAATCTTTTGCTCTGGCACAGGCCTGAACAATTTCTTCGCCGCCTTTTGGTGCCTGATATACCTCAGTATGATGAAAAAAATTATCCAGCATATCCTGAGGCAGAAGGGCAGATTCTCTGCCCTCCCATTCTCCAAAAGAAATTTCCCGAATTCTGGCGTCCTCATACACCGGCACCTGGCGATCCCTCAGGATATACATGGCTGTGTCTTTTGCCCGCTTTAAAGGGCTGGTAAAACAGCAGGCAAATGGAATCTCTTTTAATGCCTCTGCCGTCTGTTTTGCCATTTCAATACCCTTTTCATTCAGATTGGTATCCGACACCCCCTGCAGTCTTTTCTGCACATTCCATTCTGTCTCTCCGTGACGGATAATATATAATTTCATGTATGGACTCCTTTTATTTACGCAGTTCGATTCCCAAACCTTCCAGTCCGTTAAGAATCTTCTTCATCGCTGCATTTACATCTGCGTCTTCCAGTGTTCTGTCTTTTGCACGGAAGGTTACAGAGTAAGCAACGGATTTATAGCCGCTCTTAATCTGGCTTCCTTCGTAAATATCAAAAAGCTGATAACTCTCCAGAATCTTGCCGCCTCTTTGGGCAATAATCTGCTCAATCTGTCCGGCCAGCACCTCTTTCGGCACGACCATACTGATATCACGGCTGACTGCCGGGAATTTCGCAATGCCTTCATATTTTCTGTCAAAGGTTGCATATTCCAGAATTGCCGGAATATCCAATACAGCCACATAAGCCTTTTCTCCGATTCCATAAGAAGCAGCTACCGTTGGATGTACCTCGCCCATGTAACCGACAACGGTTCCGTCATAAATAATTTCTGCCTGACGTCCCGGGTGCAGGAACGGCTTTCCAGCCTTCGGATTGTATTCTTCTTTCTTATGCATACCAATTTTATCCAGGAATTCCTCTACCACGCCTTTCATGGAGAAGAAGTCTCCTGCGCCATACATACCCAGAGTAAACATCATGCGCTCTTCCGGAAGCTCCGTAAGAGGCAGGCTCTCTGGCAGGTAAATATTTCCTAATTCATACAAACGCACATCTTTGTTTCTTCTCTTGTAGTTGGTTCCCAGAGAAGTCAGCATACCGTTTAAGGAAATGGTTCTCATAATGCTGAAATCTTCTCCCAATGGGTTGGAAATCACAATGGCTTTTCTCAGTTCATGGTTTTCCGGAATCAGCAGCTTATCAAATACCTTCGGACTCTCAAAAGAATAGCAGTATCCCTGTGAAAAGCCGTTGAATTCTGCCATATCTCTGGCTACCTGCTCAATACGCAGCTTAAAAGGCAGTTTTCCTGTCGTAGCCTCTCCCCTTGGAAGGGTGGTTGGAATATTGTCATAGCCGTAGAAACGCGCCACTTCCTCTGCCAAATCTGCCATGCGGAAAATATCGTGGCGGAACGTAGGAGCAACAATTTCATTTGCAGCTGCATCGTATACCAGTTCTACTTTTTCCAGATATTCCAACATCTGCTCCTTTGTCAAATCCGTACCCAGAAGGTCATTGATTTTTTCCGGATCAAAAGCCACTCTTACGGGTTCTTTCTTTTTAGAGTAAACGTCTACCATACCGCCTACCACTTCACCGCAGCCACATTCTTCAATCAGCTGGCAGGCTCTGTCAATGGCTGCCTGTGCATTGTTAGGGTCTAAGCCCTTTTCAAATTTACCGGAAGCGTCTGTACGAAGTCCCACTTTTTTGCTGGAAAGACGAATATTTACGCCATCAAAGCAAGCCGCTTCCAGAAGTACGGCAGAGGCATTTTCGGTAATCATAGAATTTTCACCGCCCATAATACCAGCAATGCCAACCGGTTTCTTGCCGTCGCAAATCATCAGTACGGATTCATCTAAGGTGCGTTCCTGTCCGTCCAGAGTTACGAATTTTTCGTCTTTTTGAGCACGGCGGACAACGATTTCCTGATTTTCAATGGTCGCCATGTCATAGGCATGCATAGGCTGTCCAAACTCTTCCATAACATAATTGGTAATGTCTACAAAGTTGTTAATAGGGCGAATACCATTGGCAGCCAGACATCTCTGCATCCATTTTGGAGAAGGTCCGATTTTTACGTTTTTTACCACTCTCGCACAGTAACGGGAGCACAAATCTGTATCTTCTACACGAACTTTGATATAATCGTGAGCGTCTTCGCTGTTTCCCTTCACCTCCACAACCGGCGGCTGGAAGTTCTTCCCAAAAGTTGCTGCAGCCTCTCTTGCAATTCCGATAACGCTGTAGCAGTCTACACGGTTAGAAGTGATTTCGTATTCAAAAACCACATCGTCCAAACCAAGCGCATGAATGGCACTGCTGCCTACCTCTGCATCTTCCGGGAAAATGTAAATGCCGTTTTCCGGTGCTTCCGGGTAAAATTCTGTAGTAGAACCCAGTTCTTCAATAGAGCACATCATACCGCAGGACTGGATTCCTCTCAACTTTCCGGTCTTGATTTTGATTCCTCCCGGTGTCTTTTTCCCATCATGGCCGCCTGCCACACGTCCGCCATCTAAAACTACAGGAACCTTATCTCCTTCTTTTACGTTTGGCGCACCCGTGACAATCTGAATGGTCTCGGCTCCGATATTCACCTGGCAAATAATCAGTTTATCTGCGTCCGGATGTCTCTCGATTTTCTCAATCTGTCCGATTACAATTTTTTCCAAATCCGCGTCCAGCTTTTCAAAGCCTTCCACCTTTGTTCCTGATAACGTCATTGCGTCTGTATATTCCTGAGCCGTAATGTCCAAATCAGGCACATATTTTTTAATCCATGATAAAGATGTATTCATTCTTCTCTCTCCTCCTAGAACTGACGTAAGAATCTTGTGTCGTTTTCATACAGCAAACGCATATCGTCAATTTCGTATTTCAGCAGCGCGATACGTTCCAGCCCCACACCAAAGGCAAAACCGGTGTACTCTTCCGGGTCAATGCCGCACATTTCCAGTACATGAGGATGTACCATACCACAGCCTAAAATTTCAATCCAGCCGGAACCTTTACAAAAACGGCAGCCCTTTCCACCGCATTTGAAACAGGAAACGTCCACCTCTGCGCTTGGCTCTGTAAATGGGAAATGATGCGGACGGAATTTCGTCTTTGTCTCCGGTCCGAACAATTCTTTGGCAAACTCTTCCAGAGTTCCCTTTAAATCTGCAAAAGTAATGTGTTTGTCAATTACCAGTCCTTCAATCTGGTGGAAGGAAGGAGAATGGGTAGCATCTACCTCGTCAGAACGGAACACTCTTCCCGGTGCAATCATACGGATAGGCAGTTTTCCTTCTTCCATAACACGGGCCTGTACCGGAGAAGTCTGGGTACGAAGCACAATGTTTTTGTTAATGTAGAAAGTATCCTGCTCATCTTTTGCCGGATGTCCCTCCGGAATATTCAGTTTTTCAAAGTTGTATAAGTCGTATTCCACTTCCGGACCTTCTACCACTTCATACCCCATACCAATAAAGATTCTCTCTACTTCTTCCAAGGCAATGGTATTTGGATGTCTGTGTCCCACTTCCATTTTCTTTGCGGGAAGGGTAACATCAATGACTTCCTCTTTCAATTTTTGTTCCAGAGCAGCTGCTTCCAGTTTCTTCTTGGTTTCTTCCAAAAGTTCTTCAAGTTCTGCTCTTGTCTCATTAACCCACTGTCCAACCTTTGGTCTTTCTTCGGCAGCTACATCCTTCATACCCTTTAATACAGCTGTCAGTTCTCCTTTTTTTCCTAAAAATGCAACACGCACTTCGTTTAATTTGTCCAGGCCATCTGATTCCTGAATGCGCTTGCGGGCTTCCGCTTGAATACGCTGTAATTTTTCTCTCATGATATTCTCCCTTCTGTATCATAACAAAGCCATTTTATGAAACAAAAAAACTCCGCCCCAAAAGGGACGAAGTCAAATTCCGTGGTACCACCCTTGTTCCTGTCAAAACAATCAACAGGCACTCGTATCTGTTTAACGCACAGTCACGTCATTTCTTACTCTTCCGCTTATACAGAATTTAGGAAATGCAACTCCGGTGGGAACTTCAATATCTGTCTGAACTGAAGAGAGCTTTCAGCCGATGACTCTCCTTCTCTGGCAGGAAACAAATATCTACTTACACTTTCCTTGTCTTTGTCATATCTGACCTATATTGTAGCCACTTTCTCAGTTTCTGTCAAGAATTTCTTTTTTCTTTTCTGTTCCTTCTCCGGCAGCTGCCTTTTTCTCCGGCTCTTCTTCCTCCTCCGACCTGGTCAGCTGATAATATTCCCGCCGTATGGCTTCTCTGGCTGCATCATGAACCCTGCGAAATTTTTCTTCAAAATAATGGTTTATCTGCGCCCCAATCATCACAAACATCATACAGAAATACAGCCACAGCAGAACCAGCACAATGGTGGTCATACTTCCGTACATATTGGTAGCGCCGTTGTAAACGTCAATGTAAATAGAAAAACAAAAAGAAAATCCGGACCAACACAAAGAAGAAAATACGGCTCCCGGAAACTGGCTCCAGAAGGTCGCTTTTCTGTTTGGAATAAATTTATATATCAGCAGGAAAACCAGACACAACATGCTTAAGGTAATCACCACACGCATACTGATAATCATTCCCACCAGCTTATCCAGAAACGGAAGGCGCTTACTCAGTTCTCTCTGCAGACTGTTTCCAAAAACCTGCAGCGTCAGGGTCAATACAATAGCAAGGACAAACACCAGCGTATAAAAGACTGCACGGATTCTGGTTACAATATAATTACGGGTCTCTTCCACCTGATAAATACAGTTGAATCCATTGGTTAAAGCCTGAATCCCCTTACCGGCAGACCACATAGCCATAACTGCGGAAACAGGCACAACACCCAGAGACTTTTCATAGACCTCGCCTACAATGCCCCGGATAAAACTGTCAAAATTTTCCGGACATATCTGCATTACAGCCTGTATCACTTCTTCTCTTGTCAAAGGAGTATACTTTACAGAGGTCATCAAAAGCAGCATAAAAGGGATAAAGGAAAGTATAATAAAATAAGCGGCCTGAGCTGCGTAGGCTGTAGTATGATTTCTGCTCATGCTGTTTGTAAAGCCTATAACGGTATCCACCGCTTTTCTGAATCGTTTCATACAGACTCCCCTCTGTTCCTTTTCACACAATTTCGCCAATTATATCACGAATCTGCTCACTTGACAACCTGGTTCAAATTTCCGATTTCAATATCTTTGTAAAAATACTGCAGAATTTCCTCCCAGTTTTTCCCCTGGGCAGCCATGCCTTTCGCGCCGTTCTGGCTCATACCCACACCATGTCCGTAACCTCCGCCGCTTATCTCCCATCCCTCTGTCACACCTTCCGTATTCTTCTGCTCCTGCAAATCAAAATAAGCGCTGGGCAAAAGCGTACCTCCCCTGGCCTCAGAACCATCCTGCCGAATAATGGTTGCTCCTACAGGCGCCAGCAGAGAACGGATGTCATATTCGCTGCGGCACTCTTTTATGCCTTTATCTGTATGGACAGCCAGCTTCAGAACGGCATCTCCCTCTCCTTTCTCCCGGATTTCCAATGCCTCTACGGCTTTTACCTCCGGATAAAGCTTCTGCACATTTGACAAAACGGTTTCTTTTGCCACAGATACCTTCCATTTGTACCAGGGTTCTGCTGCATCATAACTGCATGCCACACTCTGCAGATAAGAGGAGGGGGCAGAAGCCTCCCATACCTCGTCCGTACTGGTCTTTCCGTGAGAGGTAGAAAAATAATAGGCGCAGATGGGCGCCCCGTCACTCAGCAGAATCTTTCCCGCCGTGTTTTCTACTGCTTTGGTACTGCTCTCCGCCTCCGGGCTGTTCTGATACACCTGAAAGGCCACACTGTCGTCTACCTGCGCGCCCAAATCCTCCAGCTTGCTTTCCTGCATCTGTACACTGGCATAGGTACGGGCGCAGACCGCCTGGGCTTTCAGCGCCTCCTCCGGATAGGATGCAGGCATTTCACTGGGAACCACACCGCAGAGGTACTCTTCCAGGGGCAGCGTATTTACCATACGCAGCCCCTTCTCTTCCCGGTATACTGTCAAACTGCCGCGATACCGGGGGTTTCCCTGGCCCCGTTCTATGGAAAGCAGCTCTATCCGGCTGTCTTCTTCTAAAGGCTTCAGGGACAAAGTTCCATCCGAAATCTGCGGGCTGTCTGCATCCAAAGTCAGAATTTCCCCATCGGGAATCTGTTGAGACTCTGCCCCTTCCAGTTCATAATTCCCGTGCACTTTCAAAGAAATCTGTTCATGAAAATAGCTTTGATACCCTGACGTCATGAGCAGTACCTTGATGTCCGGTCCTTTTCCATAGGTTTCCTGCACATCTGCGGCGGCCGACTGTGTCTGCTGACTGTCTTCCTGTGCTGTCTGTTCCTGCTGCTTTTGTGCATGCTCTTCTTCAGCCTGCTGTTCAGGCTGAAATTTTGTCCCTGCGCTTGCCCATTCATTCTCCCTTAAAGCATACTCCTTCAGAATTTCTTTCCCGGCATTTGCTTGCTTCTCTCCCGCCTTTCCTGCACACCACACAATCAAAATTCCTACCAGAGCAGCTCCGATAATCAGGAGTTTCCATTTTAATTTTTCTTTCCAGTTCATATTCCTAATATATGTGGGAAATTCCTTTTCCATACGCCAGAAAGGGTCCCGATTTCGGAACTCTTTCTTTTTTGCTTTATTTTTCTGATGAGAACTTGTACACCGTTACCGTATCGTATTTTTCTCCCGCTTTTAATACAGAACTCTGAAACGCCGGCTGATTGCAGGCATCTGGATAGTATTGGGTTTCCATACAGAAGCCGCCCCGTTTTTCATAAACACAGCCTTCTTTTCCGTTTTCTTTCTCAATAAAGTTACCGATATAGAACTGCATGCCCGGAAGGTCTGTGAAAACTTCCATCTCAATACCGGATTCTTTGCAGACAATTTTTGCCGCCTGCTGCAATTCTCCTTTTTCACGGCAGAGGGCATAATTATGGTCATAGCCGCCCAAAAGTTTCAGCTGTTCAAAGTCAGCTTCCACATCCTGTCCAATGGTCTTTGGCTTAGTAAAGTCCATAGGTGTCCCTTTTACCGGAAGAATTTCTCCTGTAGGAATGGCTTCGCTGTCGCTGACCGGTGTGTATTCCGGTGCAAAAATCTGCACCACATGATTCAGCATAGCCTCTGCACCTGCTTTATGTCCGGCCAGATTGAAGTAAGAATGATTGGTCATATTCACAACCGTATCCATATCCGCACTTCCTTCATAATGCAGCACAATCTCATTTGCTTCTGTCAGCTCATAAGTCACATACCCGGTATAATTTCCCGGAAATCCCTGGTCACCGTCCGGACTTAAAATTCCGAAGGTAACACTGTTTTTTTCTTCATTGATTTCTGTTACATTCCATACACGGGTGCGGTACCAGTTGGGACCGCTATGTAAATTGTTTTTATTGTCATTGACGGCCAGCTGATATTCCTTCCCATTGATGGTAAATTTTGCAGCTTTGATACGATTTCCGTTTCTTCCCACCACGGCGCCGAAATGCCCTGGATTATCATAGTATCCTTCTGCACTGTCATATCCCAATACCACATCCCGAAGGTGTCCGTCCCTATCCGGCACCAGTACTTTTACCAGCGTGGCTCCAAAGTCACTGACCGCTATAGTCATATGATTCTCATTTGTAATCTCGTATAAAAAAACCTCCCGGTTGTCCGGACTTTTCCCGAATAACTGTTTCTGAATCCCCATGTTTCTCTACCTGCTTTCCTGTTAATGTTTAAAAATTCTGTTTTTTCATATGAAAAAAACCCTTTTCAGGGTCTTATTTTTTATCCCAGAGTGCCGTTTCCCATCTTCTGACTCCTAGCTTATGCTAGGTGGGCAACCGCAGCCGAATCTTCTGTCTTCCGCTGCACAATGACGGCCTGACATCTGAGACGGCAATATAGGAATCCCGTTTAAAGTAATGTAGGTTCAAAATAAATGGGAGCCTCGTACACCCCAGGACTTTTCTTAATTGTTATTATACTCTAGTATATGAAATATTTCAACAAAAATGCGCCAATTCACACAGAAAAATTTAACAACTTTTTAACCACGACTGCGCTTTTCCAGATATTCCAGGCAAATATTTCTGATTTCTTCCATTCGCCCTCTGGTCACTTCTGACGCATATGCCATGCGGTCAATGTTGTGATTTACATAGTCATGCTCCAGAATATATCGGAAACTGGAGGGAAAGTTCAAGTCAAAAATAAAGGCCAGGTAAGAAATCCACATATCGAGATGTGTGGTTCGCTCTCCTCTTAAAATGCACCGGTTTTCTCGGATTGCTTCCAGAATATTATCGGAAACCGTTTCTTTCTCCACAACCTCCTTTGACACATCAAAATGTGCTTCGAGGCTTTCTGTAGCCTTCACCCGGAAATTGTCCAGTTTGTCCGCATCCCGGATAATCCTGCAGTGAAGAAGCGCTCTCTCATCTGCAATTTCAGGCAGCGCATAGCGGGAATGATTGGCAATGGCCTGACGGATAAGCTCATCATATTCCTGAGTCTCAAGGAACTTCCGAATCATACCCTCCTGAAACAACACCTGCACACCAAAATCCGCATGATCCATAATGTTGTCATCATAGCTGTTGTATTTCTTCAGCTGCTCAAACCGGCCGATATCATGAAGCAAGGCAATCAAAAGTGCCAGCTGCGTATCCTCTTGGGAAAGCCTCTCATGCCTGCAGATATATTCCGCTGCGTCCACTACACAGAACGTATGAATTCTCTTTAATTTGATTTTTTCATCCTTCTGGTCATAGGACTGCAGATATTCCCGAAAACTTTTCTTCGCATACTCCAGGTCAATTTTTTCCATATTCTCTCCTCTTTCTGCCGAAGCATTCTCATACACCCAGGATTTCTTTCACAGCCTGCGGCATTTCCTCTGCTGCGATTACCCGGTCATGGAGAACCGGTGCTGTGCGAATTTCTTCAATAGCTTTTGGCACTCTTACTCCGGCAATCCGGGACAACTGGTCTACCAGCTCAAAATCAGACAGGGCGTCGTATTTTCCATCAATGGAATTCATCACACTTCTGGTAAACTTAAACGGACTTGCTGTAGAAGCGATTACGGTCTTTGTCTCGTCTTTGGTCTCCTGACGGTATTTTTCGTAAACCGCCTCAGCCACTGCCGTATGGGTATCCATAACATAACCTGTTTCTTCATACAGTCTGCGGATAGCCCCGGCTGTTTCTTCCTCTGTGGCATAGTTTCCGTAAAATTCCTGAAGATTCTGCTTCATTTCATCCGTAATTTCATACTTTCCGTCTTTCGCCAGACCCTCCATAAGCCGGCTGTTTTTCTCTGGGTCATTTCCGGCAATACGGTAAATCAGCCTTTCCAGATTGCTGGAAATTAAAATATCCATGGAAGGTGAATTCGTAAGCATAAATGCTCTGTTCCTGTCATAGCAGCCAGTGGAAAAGAAATCATAAAGAACTTTATTTTCATTGGAGGCACAGATAAATTTTCCAAGGGGCAAACCCATAAGTTTTGCGTAATAAGCTGCCAGAATATTTCCAAAATTTCCGGTAGGCACTACCACATTGATTTTCTCACCCTCATGGATTTTTCCTTCTGCCAGAAGTTTTCCGTAAGCATAGACATAGTATACCACCTGTGGAACTAGACGGCCGATGTTAATCGAGTTTGCAGAAGAAAACTGAAAACCTGCTGCATCCAGCTGCGCTGCCAGTTCTTTGTCGTTAAACATTTTCTTCACACCAGTCTGGGCATCATCAAAATTCCCGGTAATTCCCACTACATAAGTATTTTTCCCCTTCTGTGTCACCATCTGCTTTTCCTGAATAGGGCTGACGCCATTCTTGGGGTAAAACACAATGATTCGGGTACCCGGTACGTCTGCAAAGCCTGCCATAGCCGCTTTTCCGGTATCTCCTGAAGTAGCAGTGAGAATTACGATTTCATTCTTCACCTGATTTTTCTTTGCCGCTGTTGTCAGCAGATGAGGAAGAATGGAAAGCGCCATATCTTTAAATGCAATGGTTGCTCCGTGGAACAATTCCAGATAAAAAGTGCCGTTTTTCTCAACCAAGGGGGCAATCTTTGGGGTGTCAAATTTTTCATCATAAGCATTCTCTATGCACTGCTTTAATTCCTCTGCTGTAAAATCTGTGAGGAAACGGCGCATAACCTCATAAGCAGTCTCCTGATAGGTCATGCCTGCCAGTGCGGACAACGGCAGATCCAGCTTTGGAATCCTGTCCGGTACAAACAGCCCGCCGTCTTCGGAAAGTCCCTTTAAAATTGCCTCTGATGCTGTATATGCTTTGTCTGTTCCTCTTGTACTTCTGTATAATACCTGCATATTTCCGTCCTTTCTTACGGATATGTATAAAAATCATGTACTCCGTATTTAAACAAAAATTTCAAATCTTTTTTAAACCATGCAACATTGCCTTTATCTGCATACGCCTCTTCTACAAAAAACAAAGCACCCTGGGAATAGTCCTCGCCGTCAATGGCCCGGTTTACGGCTTCTCTGGTTTCTTCAGAGACCGTTACTGTGTAAATCCTGCCATCTGCTGTAGGGGAAAACTGAGGACTTCCCGCTACATTCTCCCAAACCACGTCTGTCACGGTGGATGGAAACTGAGGGCTTTTTACACGGTTAAAAATCACATTAGCCACCAGAATCTTTCCTTTCATATCTTCGCCTCCGGCCTCTGCCTCTACGATTTTCAGCAGGGTGTTGTAATCCTCATCCGACATAGGTAACTGTTCTTCCGATATCCCTATGGATTTATCCTGAAGCTTTTCCACTTCCCGGGCACCCTGGTCACTGAAATCCAGTTCTGAAGCCAGTTCTCTTCTTCCCATGCGCTGCCCTACCAGAACCACTTCAAAGGAAGTTCCCAGTTTTTCTACTTCTGTCTGGGTATTCTGACTGATGAAAACACCTTCCACAATGGAATCCAGCCCGTAAGTGCTGTTCTTCTCCGGCTCATCCTCATCCTCTTCTTCCGATTCGGCTGCATAGACTTCATGAAATCCTGCGGCATGTACCCCGTGGCAGGCAAAATCCAAAGCAGCCACGGCAATAACACCTAACAGAAAGATTGCTTTTTCTCTTCTGCTCTTTTTGGAAATCTTGACTCTTGCCGCAAATCTTTCCATCTTCTCCATAAGGTAATGAAAACCGGTTAAAATTGCACATATAATGTCCATACGTTTTTCCTTTAGCCTGTTGTATTTTCTAACACTGATTTTCTGAAATTATAAAGGACTTTCGATACCAAAGTCAAGCTGATACCTTGTTTTTAGGAATTCTGCACAATTTCATCTTTGTTTTTCGTATAATATTCTCTGTTTATCGATTATTAATCGCCGTGACCAAAGCGTCAATAGAAGCGCTGATAATGTCCGCATCAATTCCTGCTCCCCAAGCCAGTGTTCTGTCTGGCTTCTGGATTCCCACATAGGCAATGGCTCTGGAGCTGGAGCTTTTTTCCAGAGCATGCTCCTGATAAGTCACCAGTTCAAACTGCAAATCATAAGCCTGCTTCAACGCATTGCTCACAGCGTCCAGACGTCCGTTTCCTGCTGCCCGGGTCGTAATGGTTTTTCCGTTAAAAGAAGACGTCACTTCTGCCTTCATGCTGTCTGCTGTCCGGTTAAAGTGTACCTCACGGACAGAAAATGGAGAAACTTTATTTTCAAAAGTTTTCTTAAACAGTTCAAAGATTTCCTCCGGCATAAGTTCCTTCTGGGTGTGGTCAGAAACTGCCTTTGCCGTATATCCCATAGCCTCCCGCATTTTTGCAGGAAGATTCAGTCCAAATTTTGTTTCCAGAATATAGCCCACACCGCCTTTTCCGGACTGGCTGTTAATACGAATCACATCTGCGTCATAATTTCTGCCCAAATCGGTTGGGTCAATGGGCAGATAAGGAACCGTCCAGTGTTCCGGCTTCTTCTCATCCAGCCAGTGCATGCCCTTTGCAATGGCATCCTGATGAGAACCGGAAAAAGCAGCAAATACCAACGCTCCGCTGTAAGGACTTCTCTCGTTAATTTTCATGCCGGTAAAGTTCTCATACTGCTCACAGATATCTGTCATATGGGTAAAGTCCAGATTTGGTTCTACCCCCTGGGAATACATATTTAAAGCCAGGGTTACAATATCCACATTTCCGGTTCGCTCTCCGTTTCCAAACAGGGTTCCCTCAATACGGTCTGCTCCGGCTAAAAGCCCCATTTCGGAATCTGCCACACCACACCCCCGGTCATTGTGCGGGTGCAGGGAAACTACTACGTTTTCTCTGTATTTCAGGTTTTTACACATATATTCCACCTGGCTGGCATACACATGAGGCATGGAATGCTGTACCGTAACCGGCAGGTTTATAATGGCCTTTCGGTCTGCCTGAGGTTTCCATACCTCCAAAACTGCATTGCACACTTCCAGAGCATACTCTGGCTCTGTTCCCGTAAAACTCTCCGGGCTGTACTCAAAACGGTACTGTTCTCCCGCTTTCTCCGTAAGCTCCTTTAACAGTTTTGCTCCCTCTACGGCAATCCGCAGAATTTCTTCTTTGGATTTTTTAAACACCTGCTCTCTCTGCGCAAGAGAAGTGGAGTTATATACATGAACAATGACGTTTTTGGCGCCTTTTACCGCTTCAAAAGTTTTTTTGATAATATGCTCTCTGGCCTGCGTCAGAACCTGAATTGTCACATCATCCGGAATGAGATTTTCTTCAATCAGGGTACGAAGGAAAGTGTATTCTGTTTCAGATGCGGCAGGAAACCCTACTTCAATTTCTTTAAACCCAATTTTTACCAGTAGTTTAAAAAATTCCACCTTCTGCTCCAGATTCATGGGAATGACCAAGGCCTGATTCC
This sequence comes from Blautia sp. HCN-20427, assembly GCF_037890365.1. Lineage (NCBI taxonomy): Bacteria > Bacillati > Bacillota > Clostridia > Lachnospirales > Lachnospiraceae > Blautia > Blautia sp. HCN-20427. The sequence continues at coordinate 24,055 of NZ_JBBKBX010000017.1, forward strand.
CGTCTCTTAAATCCACACTGCACCATACCGGCGCATGGTCTACATAGTCCTTCTCTGCCCAGTCCATACACTTTACCGGGGGAAGGAAATACTGTCTTTTGTATTTGCTGCTGTTCTTCACTTTCTAGCTCCTCCCTTTTTCACATAAATAATTTCTTATTACGATACCATTTTAAAGTGTAAACGTCAATCGCAAATTCCATAAAATATGGAAATTTCTTTGCCTTTATCTAATTCACCGGGGCTTTTCTGAATCTCCAAATCCAGATTCCGCAGCACATGACACCCACCAGCAGAGTGAGCATGCTCTGCAGCAGTTCAGAAGCGTTCTGCAGCCTGCCCGTCAGGTTTTCTATTTTCAGAGTCTGCCACAAATCGCTGTTCCAAATCCCAAGGCACAGAAAAACCAACATCATCAGTGCAGTAGCACCCTTTATGCCAAAACGGTGCAACACCAGCGCACATATACCTCCTATCCCCGTAAAAAACACTGCCCATGCAGCAATTTTTAAAAGCACCATACTTCCGGATACAATCCCCAGCTCTATTCTGTCATATTTTCCCGCTATTATAGGAAAAATCTCGTTTAAGAACCGGCTTTCCAAAAGCAGCAAAAAAGTTCCTGCCACATATACCCAGACAGTTCCCAGAAGATATTGCCTTCTGGTTCTGCCAAATCCCACAGCCCAGTCAAAGCTCATATACAAATCTGCCACTATCCATGATACGGCTACAAATCCAGCTGCTATCCATGGAAATTTCTCTGCACTTATGCGCTGGCTGAAGCCCAAACATTTATCCAGTCCCAACACAGCCAGAAAGAATACCAACAGAAACAAACCCATTGCCAATAAATCTGTTTTCTTTATCCTCCACTCTGTTTTTATCTCTCTCATAACAACCTCCTAGATGTGTACTTCCGCTTTTCTGAAAAATTTCCAGGAAAAGAATACCAATAAAATTGTTCCCAGTAAAAACACCGCTGCCCAAAGCAGCCAATTTTCTAAAACTCCTGAAATCGGCCATTCCATGTGAATTTCTCCGTTTTTTATAAAATCCATTGCCATAAAAGCCACCACAAATCCAATAATTCCAGAGATACACAAAATGGAAACCAGCATCAGTCCCTTGTATCTCATTCCCAAAATGGACATACATTCACAGATACTCTGCAAGAACAGCAATAAAAGCCCCCAAAACAACAATTCCTTTAAAAAAATCCTGCTGCGTTCCTGTCCGGATAAGAAAAAAGAGAGAATACCTGCAGTAAACAGCGTTGCAATTTTCATTGCCTGCATATCTCTAAATACCTGTTTTCTTGTGCATCCAAAACTGATTTTCAAAGGTTCTGTACTCTCGTACAGAAGAATCACATTGAAAGCGCCCAAAACCCCGGCTAGAACAATTCCGGGTAAAGAGAAATAATTATGAATGACCGTTTTGGCACTTTCCCAGGAAAATTCTTCTCTCCTTACAGCTATAAGCACCAGCAAAATACCCAGAAACAAGGCCATACCGCACAAATTGTCGGCTGCATGATAAAACCAGGACTTCTTCTTTCTCATACGCGTTCCTCCCCTCCGCACAGGGCCACAAAGATTTTCTGGAGATTGACTCCCTGCAGGGTAACGCCCTCTCCCCCGGAAAGCCGTTCTCCCTCCCGTAACCGCACCAATGCACTTTTGCTTCTTCCCAGAACTTCCGGGCAGTATATCTGCTTTCCCTGAATAAGCCTGTCTACGGCTTCTGTCTTGCCGCTGACATACACACTGTGTTCCAAAAGGTCCTGGGTATTCTCTTTCAAAAGAATTTTTCCCTCATGCAGAAAAATCACTTCTTCAAAAATATCTGCGGCTTCTTCTATAATGTGAGTAGAAATGACAAATGTTCTTTCTGTTTCGGTAAATTCTTCCAGTAAGAGCCTGTAAAACGCTTCTCTGGCCACCACATCCAGACCGGATACCGGCTCATCTAAAAAAGTGAAATCCGCCTTGCTGGCCAGCGCTACTACAATTTGCAGCATAGACACCATTCCCTTTGACAGTTTCGTAATCCGCTGTTTCCTGTCCAGGTGAAAAAGTTCTGTCAGGCGTTGAGCCATATCTTTGTCCCAGCGGGGAAGATAGGTTTCTGCCAGCTTCAAGTATTCTTTCACTTTCAGCCCGGAAGCATTGCTGTTGGATGAAGTGATAATCTCTCTGGCAAAATAAATATGGCTTAATGCCTCTGCATTTTCCCAGATTTCCCTGCCATCCAGGAGAATGTTTCCAAAAGATGCCGGATTCTGCGCGGACAAAATGGACAACAGCGTCGTTTTTCCTGCTCCGTTTCTTCCAATCAGACCGTAAATTTTTCCTTTTTCCAATACCAAGTCGATTCCCTTTAAGACTTCTTTCTTTTTATAGTTTTTTCTGACATCCCTGCACTCTATCTTCATAAATTCATACCTCCTGCTGGTTTCCTCTTTCTGTTGTAATCATGTCAATCAAATCTTCTTTCGTAATGCCCAGACTGGCTGCTTCTGTCAGCATACCCTGAATATAAGTTTCAAAGAAATTTTCTCTTCTGCGCTTCTGTATGGTCTTTTTGGCTCCTTCTGCCACAAACATGCCGATACCCCTTTTCTTATACAAAATACCTTCGTCCACTAACAAATTTACCCCCTTTGCCGCTGTCGCCGGATTAATAGCATAGAGTTTTGCCAGTTCATTGGTACTGGGTACTCTCTCCTCCTCCAGCAGAATATCTCTTAAAATATCAGTTTCAATCATTTCTTTAATTTGTATATAAATAGATTTTTCCTGATTGAGCAATTCCTGCAATCTCTTTCACTCCCTTTCCTGCTGTAGAAAATTTTTTATCGGTTTTCCAATGAATCCCCTTACTTATATGGTTCATTACTTATGTAATTAACCATATCGCCAATCTTTGCGATTGTCAATATCTTTCAGGAAAATTCAAAGCTGTTTCTTTATCACTCTATTGTATCAGTTTGAAAAACAGTGTATACTAACTATAACATTAACTGGAAGGGGGAATTCCATATGCTGCCTACAAGAGAGGAAGCCAAAAGACTGCTGCAAGAGGGAGAATACTGCAACCCCGGTCCATGGGGCAATCACAGTCGTATTGCCGGGGACTGCGCACAAAAAATCGCTCAAGCCTGCGGCAATCTGGACTCCGAAAAAGCCTATGTTCTGGGATTGTTGCACGATATTGGCAGAAAATTCGGCATCCGTCATCTGGGACATGTTTCTGACGGATATTCCTATATGATGTCTCTCGGATATGAAGAAGCTGCACGGGTATGTCTCACCCACTCTTTTCCCAATCAGAAACTGGAGGACTATGTAGGGAAATATGATACTACGAAAGAAGAACTGACTCTGATTCAAAACACTCTGCAGAAAATTTCCTTTGACGAGTACGACCGCTTGATTCAGTTGTGTGACGCTTTGGCTGGAAGTGAGGGCGTTCTGGATATAGAAATCCGCATGGCAGATGTAAGGCGCAGATACGGCTTCTATCCTGAGGAAAAGTGGAAAAGAAATTTAGCACTGAAAAAATATTTTGAAGAAAAAATCGAAAGAAATATTTATGATGTGGTAAAAATTTCTGGTCAAAAATAAACTTCTTGATTTAAAAGCAAATCTCTGCCTTGGGTGTTTTGTTACGCAAGAAAACATTGATATTTCTATTACACAAAATACATCCAATGTAAATGACAAATTGCAGGAAATATTTCACAACATCGATTTAATAGAAGGTGATAACCATGAAGAGGATACTCCATAATCCTATATTTAAAATATTTTTTACTAAGAGATTTATAAAAAATAGCACCTTTTTGAATGTACTTTAATTCTTACAACGGTAAAAACAAATTAAACTGCCCTGCCAATGCAGAAGCAACACCTTGACAATATAATATACTTACTCAAAGAATCATTGGCGTTTTAACACATACAGAAAAGAGGTGAGATAAATCATAAATAACAAAGTATTCCCCGTTGCATCTTATAATAAAGAATTTAATAAATATCTACCTGTGCATTTTGAACAGGACTTTATATATCAATCCTTGGGGTTAGAAAAACATATAGCGAAACGACATCCTGAGTGTCTTCCTTATCTCAGATTTATCTCCTCTATTATCTCATCTCCTGATTATATCGGAGTAAATCCTAATGAGATTGGTGATAGTTTCGAGCTTGTTAAGATTTTTAATGAAAATATCCAAATTGGAATAAAACTTGATATCAAAGAAATTTATCTATATGTTGCTACGCTACACACCATTACAAATGGCAAATTAAAGCACGGTATAGAAAATGGTCGCTTAAAAAAATTTGACAGATAGTATATTTTCCGCTATAATGGTAATACAATAAATTGAGTCGCAAAGGTCGGAAAGGCTCCCGACACACTCACAAGAGTACCTGAGATGCTGGATACGCCGCCCAGCTTGTGATTCAATTTAAAACCGAAGGTGTTTCCATTGCGGAAGCACCTTTTGTTTTTATCCCAAAATAGAACAGGTAACTATCACGCTTTAGTGGTCTTAAAGATATACCCGGAGTGTCATCCGGTTGGATAACACATAATTGTTCTTTTATTGAATAACACCTTGATAATATAATAATACTTACCCAGGGAACTTGGGGACGTGCTCTCACCTATTCCGAGACCTTACGGAAGGCGGTGATTATTATGAGTAGATATGAAGAATGAAGTCTAATCGTAAGCGTTGCTTTACTGATTGTTGCAATTCTAAATCTTACACATAAGAAATAGCCGTCCTGCTCCTGAGAAAAGTAGACGGCTATTTCTTCTTATCGCACTGTACACGCTCCTGATTTCGTTATACAACGACTTTCTGGCATAGATGGAAAAATTTCTAAACATGAAGCCGTATAATGTAACCAAGGCACTAAAACGAGCGTTAAAGAAGAATGCTCTCCCAGATTTTCGTTTTCATGACTTACGTCATTATGCAGCGTCTATCCTGCATGCTATCGGAATACCGGATCAGTACATTATGAATTATGGTGGATGGAAGACAGATTATGTCATGAAGAGTGTATACCGAAATGCTATTGATGAAGAAACACAAAAAATGCAATATTAAGAACTATGCAACACGAAATTAAAAACCCCTTGATTTACAAGGGGCTTAGGTATCGGGGCAACAGGATTTGAACCTGCGACCTCACGGCCCCCAGCCGTGCGCGCTACCAAGCTACGCCATACCCCGGAACGAGTTATATATTATCAGATTACAAAGAAAAAAGCAATAGTTTTTCAAATTTTTTTCACAATTCTTAACATGCTTAACAAAAAGACTCAGGCGAACACTCCAATAAGCCGCCTGTCTTTTACAAAGACAAGACGGCTCATGGAGTTTATTCTCATTTCTGTCCGTTGATATAGTTCACCAATCCCTCAGCCTTTATGATTTTCTGCATAAATTCCGGAAATGCCTGTCCCTGGAAGGTGGTTCCCTTTGTCTTATTGGTAATCACACCGCTGTCAAAATCCACTTCCACTTCATCTCCGTCTTCGATGCCTTTAGCCGCCTCCGGGCACTCCACAATAGGCAGACCAATATTAATGGCATTGCGGTAAAAAATCCGGGCAAAGGTTTCTGCAATCACACAGCTGACTCCTGCTGCTTTAATAGCAAGAGGCGCATGCTCTCTGGAAGAGCCGCAGCCAAAATTTTTATCTGCCACAATCATATCGCCTTTTTTTACTTTTTTCACAAACTCTTTGTCAATATCTTCCATACAATGGGCTGCCAGTTCTGCCGGGTCTGAAGAATTCAGGTATCTGGCAGGAATAATTACGTCTGTATCTACATTGTCACCATATTTAAAAACTTTTCCTGTTGCCTTCATTTACACATCCTCCTTATAACCCTAATTCCTGAGGCAGAGAAATCTTCCCTGTCACTGCGCTGGCTGCCGCCACTGCAGGACTCGCCAGATAAACCTCTGATTTCACATGTCCCATACGTCCTACAAAGTTTCTGTTGGTAGTGGAAATACATCTTTCCCCTTCTGCCAGAATTCCCATGTAACCGCCCAGGCACGGACCGCAGGTAGGAGTACTTACTACAGCGCCTGCCTCAATAAAGATTTTCAACAATCCCTCTTCCATGGCCTCAAGATAAATCTTCTGGGTCGCCGGAATCACGATACAGCGAACCCCCTTCTTTACCCTGCGTCCTTTTAAAATCTCTGCGGCACAGCGCAAATCATCAATTCTGCCGTTGGTACAGGAACCAATGACCGACTGGTCAATCACCACATCCTCCTTAAGATCTTCCACCACTCTGGTATTGGAAGGAAGATGGGGGAAAGACACGGTGGACTTCAAAGTGCTTAAATCAATGGTATATTCTTCCTCATAAACCGCATCCTCATCTGCCTCGTACACCGTATACGGGCGCATGGAATGTTCTTTCATGTAAGCTACTGCAAGGTCATCTACCGGAAAAATACCGTTTTTGCCGCCTGCCTCAATAGCCATATTGGCAATGGTAAAGCGGTCATCCATGGATAGATTCCGAATCCCCTCTCCTGCAAATTCCATAGATTTATAAAGGGCGCCGTCCACACCAATCATACCGATAATATGAAGAATTACATCTTTTCCGCTGACCCACTTAGCCGGCTTGCCCACCAGATTAAACTTAATGGCAGAGGGTACCTTAAACCAGGCCTTTCCCGTTGCCATGCCTGCTGCCATATCTGTGCTTCCCACACCTGTGGAAAATGCCCCTAAAGCGCCGTAAGTACAAGTATGAGAATCCGCACCGATAATCACGTCTCCTGCCACAGTCAGACCCTTTTCCGGAAGAAGCGCATGTTCAATTCCCATTTCTCCCACGTCAAAATAGTTGGTAATCTCGTGACGACAGGCAAACTCTCTTACACATTTGCAGTGTTCTGCGGATTTAATATCTTTATTAGGAATAAAGTGGTCCATAACCAATGCCACTTTGTCTTTATCAAACACGGTATCCACCGTCATTTTATCCATTTCGTGAATAGCCACCGGAGAGGTAATATCGTTTCCCAGTACCAAATCCAAATCTGCTTCAATCAACTGTCCTGCTTCTACTTTATCCAATCCGGCATGAGCTGCCAGAATTTTCTGCGTCATTGTCATTCCCATATGTTCTCTACCTCCTGCTATTTCTGCTATTGCCATTCTATCATATGTATTGTTATAATAGAAATACATAAAAAGTATGTCAGACATAACTTTGATTTATAAATATACAGAAAGGATAAAACTTTATGGACCAGAATCTTTCCCTGTACAAAGTTTTCTACACCGTTGCCAATACCGGCAACATTTCCAAAGCTGCTGCAGAGCTTTTTATCAGCCAGCCAGCCATCAGTAAATCCATCCGCAAGCTGGAACAAAATCTGGAGGTCACTCTTTTCTCCAGAAATTCCAGAGGGGTTCAGCTGACCGAAGAAGGGGAGATTTTATACGATTATGTACAAAAAGCTTTTTATTCCCTTCAGTTAGGAGAAGCCCAGTTAAAAAAGATCAATGAGCTTGGCGTAGGACATCTGCGAATCGGCGTTTCCACCACACTCTGCAAATATGTGCTTCTGGATTACCTGAAGGAATTTACCATTGCCCACCCCCATATCCGGATGACCATCGAATGTCAGTCCACCAACCACACCCTCCAGCTCCTCCGGGAAAATAAAATCGACCTGGGTCTGATTGGAAGACCGGAACGGCTGCACCATGTGCGTTTTGCATCTGTAGGAGAAATTGAAGATATTTTCGTCAGCACAAAATCCTACCTTGAAAACCTGGCTTTGAGAACCAGCCAGCAGGACGATATTCTGAGGACGTCAGCCCTTATGCTTATGGATAAAGAAAACATTACCCGGCAGTATATTGACGACTATCTGTCCCTGCATCACATTGAAAACAACAATGTACTGGAGGTATCCGCCATGGACTTGCTCATTGAATTTGCCAAAATCGGCCTGGGAGTGGCCTGCGTCATCCGTCAGTTTGTAGCGCAGGAACTGAAAGAGGGCACACTGGTGGAAATCCCTCTTGAAATTCCCATACATAAACGCGAAATCGGCTTTGCCTACCTGGCAGATTTTCAGGCCAATCCCGCTATTCGGGAATTCATAGATTTTTACAGAAACCGCTCTTAAACTGCACAGCAACATATGAAACAAAAAAGGCTGCCCAAAGGACAACCTTTTTTGTTTCGTTCTTTATCTTGCTGCAATATCATAAATACTTCTTACCCGAATTTCTTTTGCATCTCCGGAAAGAATCCGCACTCTCTTTTCTCCGGCTTCCATATCAAAGTAATTGTCAGACAATACCCAGTCCTCATTTTCATTTAAAAGTTCCACGGAACCGGCATACTTTTCTGCCCGTACCAACAGTTCGTCCCCTTCCCGCTCTACCGTAAGGTTTGGATTTGCATACTGATAGAACTTTGGCATGGAAAACAACACGCTGCCTTCTGAAATCACTTCTCCATTCTGCAGGCAGCTGTAGAATACATGGTGTTCCTGCAAATCGGCCTGAGGATACTCTTCTTTCTCCAGCCATACGCCGGAAAGAGGTTTGACGCAGACTTCCCGCTCCTTTTCTTCCCCTACAATCCGGGATTGGCTGTCACGCAGACTCCAACGCACCAGAACCTTCTGCTCCTGCAGCGTTTCGTTTGCCACGTGCAGACGAATACTCTTCTCCACCTCATAAGGTCTCGCGTTCACGTTCGGGTCCTGAGAAAGCAGACCCTCTTCATGACAGGAAAGCAGAACAGGTGCAAAAAATCTCTTTTCAAAGTAGTGCAGAGCCTTCCATCTTCCATAATAATCAATGGAAGACCAGGAAGCTACCGGCCAGCAGTCATTGAGCTGCCATACAATAGCGCCCATGCACTCGCCTCTGTTTCTTCTCCAATGCTCTACCCCATAGCGCATAGCCTGAGCCTGCATAAGCTGGGAGGCGTATACAAGATGGGATAAATCCTTTGCATAAGGGAAATACTGCGCCATGTAAACCATCATTTTAGCGTACCCATTTTCACTTCTCTGGTGTTTTTCCATCACATAGGAAAATACATTTCTGTCCTCCGGAAGCGTAAAGCTTTCAATGGTTTTCATAGCCGGAAGAGATTCAAAACCAAACTCGGAGGCATAACGGAAATTATGCTTGCGGTATCCGGTAAAGGGTTCGTATCCGTGCCATACTTTCCAATAATGGGCATCTCCCCTGGTTTCATCCTGAGGGTCATCGAAATCCCCTCCTGAAGATGGACTGGATGGCCAATAGAAAGTATCCGGGTCCTCTCGCTTTACAATTTTCGGAATCACATAACTGTACATTCTGGTATAATCTCCCAGAAGTTTCGGGTCCTTTGTGTAGCCTTCTACAATCATGCCTTCCATTTCATTGTTTCCGCACCAAAGACCCAGGCAGGCATGGTGGCGGATACGTCTTACATTGTCCTCGATTTCTCTGGAAATATTTTCTTCAAAAACTTCGGTCAGCTGATAGGTGGAGCAGGCAAACATAAAGTCCTGCCAGATTAAAAATCCATATTCGTCGCACAAATCATAGAACCAGTCCTCCGGATAATAAGCGCCGCCCCAGACACGAATGGCATTGTAATTTGCCAAAGCGCACTGTTCCAACAGTTTTTTCGTCTTTTCTTTACTGGTTCTGGGCAGAAAACAATCTTCAGGAATGTAGTCTGCACCCATGGCAAAAATGGCAACGCCATTGACTTCATGGGCAAAGGATTCTCCCCACTGGTCTTTTTCCATGTGCATTTTCATAGTGCGAAGTCCGATTCTTCTCTCCCACACATCTTCTGTCTTATCCCCGTTTAAAAGTTCCACCCGCACAGTGTAGAGAGCCTGCTCTCCATAACCTCTTGGCCACCAGAGTTTTGGATTTTCTATGACCAGTTCTTTTGGAGAATTTTCTTCTGTCAGAACGCTTCCATCCGGTGCCGTCACGGTAACACAATAGCGAACCCTCTCTCCCCTGTGAGTTTTCAGTGTATGAACTCCAAAGGAAAGCGTCACCTGACCATGCTCATGGCTCTGACGCACACAGACATCTTCCAGTCTGTCCTCATCTATGCCTTCCAATATCACATCACGGAAGATTCCCATGTCCGGAAGCTTGGGCGCCCAGTCCCAGCCAGACATACAGTTGGATTTTCTCAGATACGGAAATCCGTCTATGGTATCTGTGTTACAGGGAATTTTCCCTTGCAGCCGATTCTGTTCTTCCATATAAAGAATCGGAGAGTGAAACCGGATTTCCAGCAGATTTCCCTTTTCTTTTAATAACTCCCTGACGGAAAATTCCCAGGTGCGGTGCATGTTATAAGTATTTCCCACATGGGTTCCATTGAGATAAATATCTGCCAGAGTATCAATGCCGAGAAATTTCAGCCTTATCTGGCTGTTTTTCATCATCTGCTCTGTCACATCAAACTCTGTCTGATAAGTATAGTCCTCCCGGGACAACAAAAGAGCTTCCTTTTCATTGTCCCGGTAAAACGGATCTTCTATCTCCCCATGGGAAAACAAATCATGATATACGGAAAACGGTACCTGTGTATCCAGAGTTTTCTCTTTCCACAACAGGTTCCAGCCCCCATTCAAATTCTGTCTTTCCATTTCCTTGTCTCCCATCTTATTTCAGCAGTCTTATTTCAAAATGACTCTGTAAGTCTTGATTTCAAACGGCTTGATGTCAACGTCAAAACCCTTGTCCGTATGTGCAATCTCGCCTGGTATCTCTTCTTCCATCAGATTACATTCGCAAACTGACTCAATTTCTTTGCCCATACCCAGAGAAAGCTCTGCATGCGTCTTTGTATTTTCGTACTCATAAGCACGGATGATCATGCCGTTTCCATCTTCTGCCAGTTTCACAGTCTCTACCATAACATTTTTCTTATCCACAGTTAAAAGAGAAGCCTTTCCTGCTGCCTGTGTCTGTTCTTTTGCCAGCACCGGATAATTGAGGCAATAACTTTCTCTTACCGTATCGCAGTCCCGAAGATTTCCTTCGTGAGGATACAGAGAATAGGTAAAGTAATGCTCTTCCTGGTCTGTAACCGGATTTGGCTCAATACCGGATTTGATTAAGGTCAGTCCAATCACAGAATCCTTTACAGAATGTCCGTATTTGCAATCGTTTAACAGGCTGACTCCATAATGCCCTTCAGAAAGGTCTATCCATTTCTGTCCGCAGGATTCAAAACGGGCCATATCCCAGCTTGTGTTGGTGTGCACTTTTCTGGTCAGATTTCCAAACTGCACATCAAAAGCAGCCTCATCTGTATGAATATCTACCGGGAAGTGCACTTTCAGAAGGTGCTGGTGTTCTTTCCAGTCCACATAGGTTTCAAAATCAATTCTTGCAGAATCAGCATAGAAATAAATCTTCTGCTTAATCACAGAATTGCTGACCTTGCGCTCCAGCTCCAGAACTGTGCAGACAGGACCTTCCTCTTTCCATTCCATACGGGACAGTTCTGTAATTTCCCAGGATTTCTCGGTGTAATAAATATCAATATCCCAGTTATCGTAATAAATCGGTTTATCCTCATACATACAGAAGAGATTTCCCTTTTTGCCCTGCTGCAGCACTTCCCTTTTGTTTTTCTTATCAAACACAGAGGAGAGAAGACCATTTTCGTCCACCTCTACTGTATAAAACGGTGTTTCCAGACAGTTACCCTGGCGTCTGAATGAAGATGGCGCTTTGGCTGTGCTTTCCACCTTAAAGGATTCATAGCCCTTAGAAGGCAGATTTTCCACATAAGCTACCCCACGGTCTTCCAGTGTCTGAATGGGATATACTTTTCCGTTCTCTGCTACCAGCGCACCGGAAACTTCTTTTGGAAGGCTGACCACATCACTGCGTTCAAAACCAAGGGTATTAAACAGAGTAACGTTTTCTCCTTCTCCTGCCACTGTTTTCATAGAATCTCCAAGAAGTGCACATCCCTGTTCTTCCAGTTCTGCATACTCCTTTTTTGTCACTTCATATACTTCATGAATGGATGAGCCGGGAAGAATGTCGTGGAACTGATTTAACAGAATGACTTTCCACATCTTATCCATTTCTTCTTTTGCGTAAGCAGCGCCCTTCCAGGAAGCCAGAAGTTCCAGAAGTTCCAGATTCATCATCAGCACTTCGCTCTTTCTGTTGGAGCGTTTATTTCTCGCCATGGAAGTGTAAGTACCTCTGTGGTATTCAAAATACAGTTCTCCCTCCCAGGTAGGAAGTCTGCGGTTGTCCTTTAATTTTTCATACAATTCATCAAAATAAATTCTGGAAAATTCCTGACGTACTTTCGGAAGTCCCTTGATTCCTTTTTCCATACGCAGAGAGGTTTCCAGCATTTCTCTTGTAGGACCTCCGCCTCCGTCTCCATAACCGTAGGAAATCAGAATGTCGTTGTTGATATCCTTGTTCTGATATCTCTTCCAGCCGCCCATCAGCGCGTCCGGGTGCAGAATTCCGTTGTAGGTTGTAAAGAAATCATCTTCGCTCTGTCCCACGCCCAGGGTCGTTACCAGGTGAGTAAAGACAGAACTTCCGTCAATGCCCTTCCACATAAAAGTATCGTAAGGCATTTTGTCAATCTGATTCCATGCCAGCTTTGTGGTCATAAAGTAGTCAATACCGCTTTTTTTCATAATCTGCGGAAGCGCACCGGAATAGCCGAATACGTCCGGCAGCCACAGAACCTTGCAGTCTACGTCAAATTCGTCTTTGAAGAATCGTTTTCCATACAGGAACTGACGTACCAGAGATTCTCCTGACGTCAGATTGGTATCTGCTTCCAGCCACATACCGCCTTCCGGCTCCCAGCGTCCTTCTTTTACCCGCTCTTTGATACGGTCATACAACTTCGGATAACGGTCTTTTAAAAATTCATAAAGCTGGGGCTGGCTGGACATAAACTTGTAATTGGGATATTCGTCCATTAATTTCAAAACGGTAGAAAAGCTTCTTGCCACCTTTTCTCTGGTCTGCTCTACGGTCCACCACCAGGCCACATCAATATGGGTATGTCCGATACAGGTGGCAATCACATCACTGTAGCCTGCCATATCTTCATACAGAGCCTTTTCCAGATAAACCTCTGCTTTTTCCACACTGTCATAAAACTCCGGCGAATAGGGATTTCTCAAATCCAGCAGATTTACGGCTTCGTTCATGACATGTTCCAAATCCATACGGTTTTTGTCATCTTTATCCATACGGCTAAATGCCCAAAGCGGAACCATCAGGTCATAGTACAGCTTTTCAATCCGTGTGTCTGCCACCTGCATTTCCATAATCATGTCAAATTCTGAATGAAGTATTCCGGTATAGGCCTGAATATCCAGTCTCCAGGTCTCTCCCCCTTTGGCCTCTGCAGCCATCTGCACAATGCGGTGGTTCATATCCATACCCTGCGTTTCTTCTCCGTTGACAAATAGTAAAAACTGCGGATTTTTCGCATCATCCCATTCTTCAATCTGGGTTTTCACATGAAGACGCAAGGTTTTTCCGGCTAATTCTTCCGGCACGGTATAATCTGCGCGGAACCAGTAATGTTTATCCGGTCCGTACCATTTCATGGTCTTTGGTGTAAAGTCCTGCCATGCCTGTTCTGCTTTTTCCGCTTCGTCCGGGTAAAAAAAGCGTCCTTCTTTATAAAGAATATGTTCCATTGGCATGTTCTTTACCGTAATTAATTTTTTCAGTTCATCACAGATGACCTGTATTCTCTTGTCAAGAAACCACATATATTCTTTTCCTCCTGGTTTTTGTATTTTATAGAGAAAGGGACATTCTCTCCATTTGTGAAAATGCCCCTCTTCTTACCATTGTACTTTTTATTTTGCAGCATCTACCTGCTTCTGAGCTTCCTCGCGGATAGTATCCCAGCCGGCAGCTTCCAGTTCATCATGAATGGTTTTTACCAGTTCTCTCGGATCCTGTGCGCCTGTGAAGAATTCAGATTTATATTTTTCGTATACGGAACGGCAGTTTGCAAGTTCTGTTTCTACGTTGCTTGTATCCATATCAAATCCAAGCATGATAGATGGTGTTGCTTTTTCGTTCAGTTCTTTTACTTCATCCCACTGATTTACTTCCTCTGTAGCAAGCTGTGAAACATCAAAGTAACTGCCCTGTGTATAACCAGCCATAGGCCAGTCTGTATTCAGTTTGTTTACCTTCTTATCATCTGTATACTCAAAGTTTTCGCCTTCTACCCCATAGTACAGCCAGTCACGGACTTTGGTATCTGTGTTTACAAGCTGTAAAAATTCCAGCGCTTTTTCAGGATGTTTGCAGCCGGAAGAAATTGCATTAATAGAACCTCTAACACTTGCATTGGATACGATGGTATCTGTAAAAGCCACTGCTTCACAGTCATCAATACCATTGCTTGGGCCCCATGTTGTCTTTGCAGCCTGGCTCCATCCCTGTGCTGTAAAGAACGTTTTGTATTTGCTGGAATCATCTGCTGTCGGTGCATCACCGTTGATGATGCCTTCTTTGTACATTTTATGTATAATATCAAGCTGAGCCAGCATTTCTTCATCCTCTAAAGGATTTACAACTGTTTTAGTCTCGTCATCATAACGAATACCCAGAGCCGGAAGACCTGCGCCTAACTGGTCAAAGTATACGGTATTTAAGAAATCAGCACCGGATTTTGACATATAATAGGGAGCAGTTCCTTCCCCTTCTTTGATTTTCTTTAATGCAGGATACAAATCTTCATAAGATTTAATGCTGTTAATATCAATGCCGTACTTGTCAGCAACTGCTTTGTCCCATACAAAGTACTGCGTTACAGAACTGTCTTTGTAGGTAGGAACACCATAGATTTTTCCATCGATTTCCATTGCTTCCCAGTAATCTTCAGGAATCAGCTTTTTCAGCTCCGGAGCGTTTTCATCCAGTATATCTGTCAAATCCAAAAATGCACCTGTGTTTACTTCTGCATTGTAACGTGTCTGGTCTGTAAAAAGAATATCGAAATCTTCTCCTGAGTTTGTGATAACACTTCTTCTGTTATCCCAATCTGCCCATGGAACAATCTCCATATCGATATTGACACCAATTTTTTCTTCCAGATAAGGATTAATCTGTTTCAGCCATGCATCGTAATTATCCGGCATACTGCCGCCTACCTGAATCCATTTTAAAGTAACCACATCTCCATCATTTTTTGCGGTTTCGCTACCGCCTTTTTTGGAATCGCCGCAGCCTGCCAGGAGTCCTAACCCCATAACAGAAGCCAATACCAACGCTGTTGCCTGTTTCGCTTTCATAAAAATCCTCCTTTTGTTTTTGCTTGTTTTATTTTTTTATATCAGCCCTTTACAGCGCCTACAGTCAATCCGGAAATAAAGTATTTCTGGAAGAACGGATAGCTACATGCAATCGGGATAATAATCAAAATGGCCATTGCCATTCTCGCCCCTTCTTTCGGCATACTATTGATATACTGCGTCATAGTTACGCCAAGAGACGGGTTGTTTGCCATTACATCAATACTTCTCTGGATACTGTCCAGGAGGGCCTGTAAAGAGTACAGTTTCTTATCTGTGATATACAGAGAGGATTGAAACCAGTCATTCCAATAACCAAAAGTTAAAAATAATGCAATCGTTGCCATCATAGGTTTAGACAGAGGCAGCGCGATTTTTCCGAAAATCGTAAATTGTGAAGCTCCGTCAATCTGTGCAGATTCAATGACCGATTCCGGTATATTGGTCTTAAAGAACGTCTTACAGATAACAACGTTAAACGAAGAAACACAAAGGGGCAGAATCAAGGCCCAAATGCTGTTTTTCAAATGCATAAACTGTGTATTTACCACATAAGAGGAAAGCATACCACCATTAAAAATCATAGGTATAAACACCACCATGGTAAAGAAATTCTGCATTTTATAATTTCTTCTGGAAATTACATATCCCATCATGGTTGTAAGCATAACGCCCAATACTGTACCTATTACCGTTACCATTACCGAGATTCCAAGAGAAGACAGAATCATTTTTCCCTCTCTGAGCAGGAATGCGTAGGAATCTATGGAAAACTTCTCCGGTATAAAGCGATAACCATTCATCTGAATCGACTTTTCAGATGAAATAGAAATCATGAAAACAAAAACAACCGGAATAATGCAAATCAAAGCCAGTATGATAAAGATGATGTTAAAACACACATCTGTCTTTACTGAAATCCTGTTTAATTTCGAAACCTCTGCGGCTTCTTTTTGTCTATTCTTTTTCATTCTTCCGCCTCCTATATAATTGCACTGTCCGCGTCAATTTTCTTTACAATCGCGTTCGCCACCAGAATCGTGATACAACATGCTACAGACTGGAAGAATGTTGCTGCTGAAGTCATACCAATCGGTGTGGAGGACTGGATTGCATTATACACAAAGGTATCAATCGTTGCCGTCGTATTGAAGATCGAACCGCTTGCTCCCTGTGAAAGCTGGAAGAACAACCCGAAGTCTGAATAAAAAACCTTACCTACATTTAAGATAAACATCATAATAATGACATTTTTCAGGCATGGCAGTGTAATATAACGAACCTGCTGCTTCTTATTCGCACCGTCCATAACGGCTGCCTCATACAAAGTTGTATCAATTCCGGAAATACTGGAAAGATAGATAACCATGTTGTAGCCAGTTGATTTCCACAAATACATGAAAATCAGGATTGCCGGCCAGACACCCGCTTTCATATACCACTGAATCCCTTCACCGCCACCGTCGCGAAGCATGCTGTTAACCAGACCATTGTCCTGATTCAAAAAGGCATCCAGAAAATATGCTGCTACAACCCATGACATAAAGTACGGAAAAAACATCAAAGTCTGATATACTTTTGATTTTCTTTTGCTGTGAAGCAGGCTAATCATAATGGCCAGCCCAACAGAGAAAATCATCCCCAGTACAATGAAAGCCAGATTGTAAAGTATCGTGTTTCTCAAAATCACAAACAAGTCATTAGACTTAATTAAAAATTCAAAGTTTTTAAACCCTGACCAGTCACTATGTATTACATTGTAAATAAAACTTCTTCCGCCTGCAATTTTGTAATTCTTAAAAGCGATAACCAATCCAAACATTGGCAGGAAACAAAACAGTACATACCAGACCGTGGTCGGCAGTGCCAACGCTGTCAGTTCCGAATCATTTTTCGTCCATTTCGGTTTTCTGACTTTCTTTTCTTTCGGGGACTTTCTTACTTTCTCCAAGGCTGTTGCCCTCCTTTTCTTCTTGTCTTATTCCTTGATTTCTTTCACAGAATCTCTGTAAATAATTTTACCCAGTATTCTAAATACTTCTCCCGGCCTGCGTCTGGTTCTTTCCATGTAGCGCATCATACGTTTTGCAGCAACTTTTCCGATTTCTTCGATATTAACCGCCACTGTTGTCAGCGCCGGCTCGCAAAGTTCCGCATAAATATCGTCGTCAAACCCTACAACAGAAATATCCTCCGGCACCCGTATGCCTTTGGCCTTTAAGGTTTTCACCAGCCGAAAAGCAGTTTCATCACAGTTGCAGACAAAGGCAGTCGGAAGTCTCTCCGGAAGCATCAGTTCAATAGCTGCTCCATCCTCATTCCTGTCCGGAATCACCCATTCCTGATTCGGCGCTCTACCGGTTTCCAGAATACCTCTCATAAATCCCAGGTAACGGTCTGTAATACTGGTGGTTCCTCCCACCGTTCCCACAAATCCAATGTCTTTATGTCCCTTTTGTATCAGATAATCTGTCAGCTCATAGGCACTGTATATATTTTCGGTTACTACAGAATCCGATTTGTGTGTCACATCGTAAACATCTACATAAACCTTGGGCAAAGGAATGGCATCTACTGCATCCCGCACTTTTCTGTCCAGGATACCAAGAAGAATCAATCCGTCAACCGTTCCTTTTCGTTCCAGCATATCCAAATCGCTTTGAAGACTTTCCCGGGTCGGAGTAATCATCATGCTGGCACACATAACCTTGCGCAGTTCTGCGATAATTTTCTCGTACATCCCCATATAGAATTTTCCGGCATCTCCGGAATTAAAGCGGTCGCTCATAACAATTCCCACTTTTTTTGCCCTGCGCTGTCCATAATCGGGAAGTATATAGCCATGTTCCTGCGCACTCTGGAAAATTTTCTGTTTCAGTTCCTCCCCTACTCCGTCTTTTCCATTCAGCGCCTTAGAAACAGTCACCTTGCTGATTCCCAGCTCATCTGCAATATCCTGCATAGATACTGTTTTTTTTCCAGCCACTTTATATCCTCCCTTCTTATCCGTTTTCATTTGTTTCTTAACATTTCTTAAATATAACTTAACACAAGTTTTTCTTCTTGTCAACGATTATCGGTATTTTATCTGTTTTTACTATATATAATATGTTTTTTTGTACATTTTTACTATATTATAGTTTCTCCTTCCAGTTCTTTCAAGTATTCTGGTGAATTTCTTTCCTATTTTCTCCTTATCAAGCACAACAAAAGGTTACTTAACACTTTAAAATCCTGCTGCTGTAACTTTTTACACAGCAAAAAGGACAGTGAAAACCTCTGTTTCCACTGCCCTTTTTGCTTTTTATATTCAGTTTTATATATCTCTTAGTTATCAATCAGTTTTTCTTTTCCGTTCCAGCTATACAGTTTACGAAGCTCTGCGCCAACTTCTTCTAACTGATGTTCTGCTTCTCTTCTTCTCATAGCGCCGAAGTGCATACAGCCGGACTGGTTTTCCAGAATCCAATTCTTTGCAAAAGTGCCGTCCTGAATATCGGAAAGAATCTGCTTCATGGCTTTCTTTGTTTCGTCTGTTACAATCTTAGGTCCTGTGATATAATCACCGAACTCTGCTGTATTGGAGATAGAGTATCTCATGCCCTTGAATCCACTTTCGTAAATCAAATCTACAATCAGTTTCATCTCATGGATACATTCAAAGTAAGCATTTTCCGGAGCGTATCCTGCCTCTACCAGAGTTTCAAATCCGGCTTTCATAAGAGCAGTTACACCACCACAGAGAACAGCCTGCTCACCGAAAAGGTCTGTTTCTGTCTCTACTTTAAAGGTCGTTTCCAGAACACCTGCTCTTGCGCCGCCTAAAGCTGCTGCATAAGCCAGCGCTTTGTCTTTTGCTTTTCCTGTGTAATCCTGCTGTACCGCTACCAGACAAGGTGTACCGCGACCAATCTGGTATTCGCTTCTTACAGTGTGTCCCGGTGCCTTCGGAGCAATCATAGTAACATCTACATTTGCAGGTGGTTTAATCTGTCCGAAGTGGATTGCAAAGCCGTGAGCAAACATGAGCATGTTGCCTTCTTCCAGGTTTGGCTCAATGGATTCTTTATACAGTTTTGCCTGCTTTTCATCATTGATAAGAATCATGATGATATCTGCTTTCTTTGCTGCTTCTGCCGCTGTATAAACTTCAAATCCCTGTTTTACTGCTTTGTCCCAGGATTTAGAACCTTCATACAAACCTACAATTACATTACAGCCTGATTCCTTTAAATTTAATGCATGGGCATGACCTTGGCTTCCATAACCAATAATAGCAATGGTTTTCCCCTCTAATAAAGCCATGTTACAATCTTCCTGATAATAAATTTTTACTGCCATTTTTTCTTCCTCCTATTTTTTTTATGTATGTTAGGGATAAAAATCTCTAATAACCGTTTAAAATTCTTCCTCCTCATCGGAAGGGTAGAAAATGTCATCTGCGCCCCTGGAAAGACCTGCAATACCGGTTCTCGCCAGTTCCAGAATCTCATAACCATCTAACAAATCAATAAAAGCCTCCAGCTTTGACTTATTTCCCGTAAGCTCTATAATCATAGATTCTTTGCCCACATCAATAATATTGGCTCTGAAAATATCTACAATGGCAGACACGCCTGCTCTTTGTTCCGGTGTGACTTTCACCTTTACCAACATCAATTCTCTGGTAACACTCTGCCCGTCCTGCAGCACCTTCACGGAGAGAACATCTTCCAGCTTCTCCACCTGTCTGGTAATCTGCTCCAGAATCAGTTCATCTCCCTTACACACTACAGTCATACGGGTGTAATTGGGGTCTGTGGTAATACCTGCAGATAAGCTGTCAATATTATATCCCCGGCGGCTGAATAATCCGGAAACCCGGCTCAGTACACCGGCTGTATTCTCAACCAGAATAGATAATATCCTTTTGTTCATACAGCACCTTCTCCCATGCCTATCGGCTAACTTTTGTTGACATTCTA
Organism: Blautia sp. HCN-20427; assembly: GCF_037890365.1. Classification (NCBI taxonomy): domain Bacteria; kingdom Bacillati; phylum Bacillota; class Clostridia; order Lachnospirales; family Lachnospiraceae; genus Blautia; species Blautia sp. HCN-20427. The sequence goes on from NZ_JBBKBX010000017.1 coordinate 44,387, forward strand.
TCAACTATTTTTCCCTTTGTCAATGCATACTGCACGTTATAACTAATTACTATGCAATGCATAATTACAAGTAATATTATTTTCATTCTCTTTGAAGCTAAAAACAGAGCCAGTCCCCTTCCGGTTCCTGACTCTGTTTCTACCTTATTATATATCGTTATTAAATTCCTTTATCTCTTGCCGCTTTCATACGAGCCATAGCTCTGGCCAGAGAAGCCTTGGAAACATAGTATTCCTGCAGACTCTGCTTCTGACGGAGCTGTTCCTCTGCACGTTCTTTGGCATCGCGAGCCCGCTTCAGGTCAATATCTTCCGGCTTTTCAATACTGTCTGCCAGCACGGTTACGCGGTTATTGATAATCTGCGCAAAGCCGCCGCCTACAATAGCAGTATACCAGGTATTGTCTTCTGCCTGAAAGCGCATTTCTCCCGGAACAATGGCAACCATCATATCTGCATGGTGTGCCAGTATGGTAATGGCGCCATCTTTTGCAGGGAGTGAGATAGATTTTCCTCTGCCATGATAAAAATCCTTATCACTGGCAATGACATTCAAACCAAATGTATTCATAGGCCTTCACTCCTTACAGCTTCTCAGGATTCCTGTTTTGCTTTTTCGATTACCTCGTCAATGGTACCCACATTAAAGAAAGCATTTTCCGGATATTCGTCCATCTCTCCGTTTACAATCATCTTGAACCCACGGATAGTTTCCCTTAACGGTACATATTTACCCGGAATACCGGTGAAGACTTCTGCCACATGGAAAGGCTGGGAAAGGAACTTTTGCACCTTTCTGGCACGGGCAACTACTTTCTTGTCTTCTTCAGACAATTCTTCCATACCCAGAATCGCAATGATGTCCTGCAGTTCTTTGTATTTCTGCAGATATTCCTGCACCTTTCTGGCTGTCTCATAGTGTTCTTCTCCCACTACATCTGCTTCCAGAATACGGGAACTGCTCTCCAGAGGGTCAACCGCCGGATAAATACCCTGCTCTACAATCTTTCTGGACAAAACCGTGGTGGCATCCAGATGCGCAAAGGTGGTGGCCGGCGCCGGGTCTGTCAAGTCATCGGCAGGCACATAAACAGCCTGTACAGAAGTAACAGAACCATTTTTTGTGGAAGCGATACGCTCCTGCAGTTCACCCATTTCCGTTGCCAGCGTCGGCTGATAACCTACGGCAGAAGGCATACGTCCCAAAAGGGCGGAAACTTCTGAACCAGCCTGCGTAAAACGGAAAATATTATCAATAAAGAGCAACACATTCTGATGTTCTTCATCACGGAAATATTCTGCCATGGTAAGCCCTGTTTCCGCTACACGCATACGGGCACCAGGGGGCTCATTCATCTGCCCGAACACCAGAGCTGTCTTTTCCAAAACCCCGGATTCTTTCATTTCTGTCCAGAGGTCATTTCCCTCACGGGAACGTTCTCCAACACCGGTGAAGATGGAATATCCGCCGTGCTCGGTAGCAATATTGCTGATAAGTTCCTGAATCAACACCGTCTTACCTACACCGGCACCGCCGAAAAGACCGATTTTACCACCTTTTGCATATGGCGCCAAAAGGTCGATAACCTTAATACCGGTTTCCAGAATCTCTACTACAGGACTCTGTTCTTCAAACGTCGGCGGGTCTCTGTGAATAACCCAGTGCTTTACATCATGCAGCTGTTCGCCTTTGTCTATGGTTTCACCCAGAACATTAAAAAGACGACCCAGAGTTTCTTTTCCTACAGGTACGGAAATACCTGCTCCTGTAGCAGTAACCTCCATATCCTTGCTAAGTCCGTCACTAGAAGCCAGCATAATACAGCGCACCGTATGATTTCCGGTATGCTGTGCCACTTCCATAACAAGCTTTCTGCCGTTTAACTCTACAGTCAAGGCGTCTTTGATGCTTGGGAGGTTCTGATTTTCAAATTCTACGTCTACGACAGGTCCCATAACCTGTACAATTTTACCTTTTTCCATCAAAAGGAAACCTCCTTCTACAGTTTTTTCTTCTGTGCTTTAGCTCCGCTGATAACCTCAGTAATTTCCTGGGTAATCGCCGCCTGACGCACACGGTTATATTTAATAGATAAATCCTTCAGCATATCCCTGGCGCTGGATGTTGCTGCATCCATAGCCATCATACGAGAATTGTGCTCGCTGGCATAGGATTCCACCAGACAGCCGTAAATCATACCGCGCAGATAGTTGGGTACAATACTGTTCAGCACCTCTTCTGCGGAAGGAATCATTTCGATTTCTTCCTGATGAATATCTACCAGCTTTTGTACAGAGGTATTGAAAGCAGCCTTCTTCAACGGCAAAAGCTGCTTCTTTTCCGCTACCATAGTAGCGGCATTAGCCATACGGGTGTAAATAATATGAACCTCATCCAGTTCACCCTCCAGGTACATAGCTATCATCTTTTCAGAAATCACTCTGGCCCTGTGCATGGTCGGTTTCTGCACCGTAAAGCGAAAATTCGTATCCACGTCTACGTCTTTTTTAAAAAAATACTGCCTTCCCACTTCCCCCAGCACAAAAAGCTGGACGTTTTCGCGGTTTTCCATACAGTCTTCAGCAATTTTAAAAACATTGTGGTTATACGCACCAGCCAGACCTTTATCTGCAGAAACTACAATATAACCGATTTTCCTGGCTTCCGGTGCGATTTCCGCTCTTTCATCAAAATATTTATGCTCCGTGTCCTCCATGTGACGCAGAACACGTCCTATGGCTGACTGCAGAGAATAAAAATATGGTTCTGTATCTGCCAGGGTCTTCCTGGCTTTCTTCAGTTTTGATGAAGAAATCATGTACATGGCACTGGTAATTTTCATAGTATCCTGGATACTTCTCATACGGCTTTGTATTTCTTTTGCACTTGCCATCTCATCACCTGTTCCTGTTCTTAAATTCCTCTGCTACCTTTAAAATCTTTTCGCCCAGTTCATCGGAAAGGACTTTTTTCTCATTGAGTTCATCTCTGATTTCCGGATATTTAACATCAAAATATTCCAGCATGTCCATCTGGAATTTCTTCACTTCTTTCACCGGAATTCCTGTCATGATTTTATGAGTCGCTGCCCACAATGTAATTACCTGCTCATGAGAAGCAAGCGGTCTGCAAAGGGGCTGCTTTAACAATTCCATCAAACATTTTCCATAATCCAGCTGCGCCATTGTAGCATCGTCCAAATCTGAAGAGAACTGTGTGAACACTTCCATCTCACGATACTGCGCCAAATCAATACGCATGCTTCCGGACGCCTTTTTCATAGCTTTTGTCTGTGCCGCGCCACCTACACGGGATACGGAAAGACCTACATTTACGGCCGGGCGCACACCCGCATTAAATAAGTCACTTTCCAGGAAAATCTGTCCATCCGTGATTGAAATTACATTCGTCGGAATGTATGCGGATACATCTCCTGCCTGTGTCTCAATAATAGGCAGTGCGGTAATAGAACCGCCGCCTGCTTCTTCGCTCAGACGACTGGAACGTTCCAGAAGTCTTGAATGCAGATAGAAAACATCACCCGGATAAGCCTCACGTCCCGGAGAGCGTTCCAGAAGCAAAGACAAAGCACGATAAGCCACTGCATGCTTGGACAAATCATCGTACACAATCAGCACATCTTTCCCCTGATACATAAAGTATTCCGCAAGGGCTGTACCGGAATAAGGCACAATATACTGCAACGGCGCACAGTCGCTGGCCGTAGCAGAAAAGACCGTGGTGTATTCCATAGCACCGTATTTTTCCAAAGTTCCTACCAGTTTTGCTACCGTAGAAGCTTTCTGTCCAATAGCCACATAGATACAGATAACATCCTTGCCCTTCTGGTTTAAGATAGTATCTACAGCAATAGAAGTCTTACCCGTCTGACGGTCTCCAATAATCAACTCACGCTGACCGCGTCCAATAGGGAACATGGAGTCAATGGCCAGAATACCGGTTTCCATTGGCACAGATACGGATTTACGGTCAATAATCCCCGGCGCTTCCTGCTCTATAGGCCGGTAATCCTTTGCTTCGATTTCTCCTTTGCCATCAATAGGCGCCCCCAGGGCATCTACGATTCTTCCAACGAAGTTCTCGCCTACAGGAATACCTGCCTTTTTCTTTGTACGGGCCACTTTAGTGCCTTCCTTGATTCCTGTGTCTTTTCCGAAAATGATAACACCGATTTCGTTTCTCTTAATATCCTGCACCATTCCCTTGACACCGTTTTCAAAGGTCACAATTTCGCCGTACATGGCATGGTCAATCCCGTAAACAGTCGCAATTCCATCACCCACCCAAATAACGTTTCCGACTTCCCGGACACCTGCTGTGGTATCGAAGTTTTCAATTTCTTCTTTCAGAATGGAAATAATTTCTTCTGAATTGATTGAACTCAAACCGTTCACCTCCAGATTAATTTTTGTTGTAATGCATTGATACGGCCTTTTAAGCTGTAATCAAATTCCTGGTCTTCTACCCGGAGAATAAATCCTCCCACCAGACTTTTATCTTCTTTTAGTTCCAACGCTGTATCCTCTGCACCGTATTTCTGCTCTAAAAATTTCTTTATCTCCTCCAGTTGTTCTTTGGCAGGAGGAGTTACATAGTAAAGTACAGCGTTTAAAATATGATTCTGTTCGTTATAATATTCCTGATACGCCTGAAAAATCTCAAAGAGAAGTTCTGCATGACGATATTTGCAGAGAACACAGATAAAGTCTGCCAGTTTCTTTTCAAAGATTCTTCCGACTGCTTTTTCTTTCTGTAAAAGAGGCACCACCGGACTTTCCAATATCTGTAAAAGCTGTGGCGTCTCTTCCAGGACTCGTTTTGCATCTTTGATGCTTTCCGGGGTAACGGAAAGTTCATAGAGCACTCTTGCATAATTAATGGAGGTCTGTGTCATTTGCATCACCTGCTTTTGCTAAAAATTCATCATAGAGCATATGGTTTCCCTTGTCACTGCTGCCATCGGAAAGCAATTTCTTTGCTGCCTCCATAGCCAGGCCTGCGATTTCTGACTTTGCACCCTGCATGGCATTTTTTTTCTCCTGCTCTGCAGTATTTTTTGCTGTTTCTATGATTTTTGCCGCCTGCAGATTTGCATTTTTTACAATGCCTTCACCCATTCGTTTTGCATCTGCTTTTGCACCTTCAATAATCTGCGCAGATTCTTCTTTTGCAGAAGAAAGGGCCTGTTCATACTGTCCTTTTAATTCATCTGCTTTTTCCTGAACTGCCTTTGCATGATCAAATTGGCTTGCAATGAGCGCTTTTCTCTTTTCCATAATTCCCATTACCGGCCCGATAAGGAATTTTTTCATCAAAAGATAAAGAACAATCAGGTTTATAATCGTCCAGACAAGGTCCCAACCTAATTTTAGCACCTTTCCTGCACCTGCCTTTCTTTTAATGATAGATTATAAGAATAAGATTAACAAACCAATAACGAAACCGTAAATAGCGGTTGCCTCTGCAAGTGCACAACCCAGAAGAAGTGCTTTGCTGATTTTACCTTCTGCTTCCGGCTGTCTTGCAATAGCTTCCGTCGCTTTTGATGTTGCTATACCGATACCAAAACCTGCTCCAATACCTGTTAATACTGCAATACCTGCACCAATTGCTGCTGTCATAATTCATTTCTCCTTTTCTTCTTAAGTTTTAGTCTTCTATCTGCTCTTTAATAAAGAGAGAAGTTAAAAAAACAAATACATAGGTCTGAATCAGACCGTCAAAAATATCAAAATATAAGCTGAATGGAACTGGCAGAACTGCCGGCATAATTATTTTCAGCAATTCCATAATAACAAAGGAACCAATAACATTACCAAACAGTCGCATACACAAAGATATAGGACGAATGGCGATTTCCATAATGTTAATCGGCGTCACAATAGGCATGGGCTCTGCAAAGCTTTTCAGAAATCCCTTCGTGCCCTTCTTATGGAATCCGGCATAATAAATAAGGAATAAACTCATAATGGCAAGGGCTGCCGTTACGTTTAAATCCTTAGTAGGGGGCTTAAAGCCAAGCAAACCGATAAGGTTCGCCACTCCGATATAAATGGCTGTGGAAATCAGATACGGAATATATCTTCTGCCTTCTTTGCCCAGAATATCTGTAAAAAAATCATCCAGGAAACTGATAAAAGCTTCCAGGGCCAACTGCTTCTTTCCCGGATTTTCCACTTTCAGATTTCGAACAAACACAATGGCCAGAAGGGTAAGCACCGCCATGATAATCCAGGTAACCACCACAGATTCTCCTATCGGAATCCCGCCGAAGATGGGAATGTTGAATACGGTTTCACAATTTAATTCTTCCGTAATTCTTTCCGCTATGTTATTCGTAGGACATCTCCCCTTTCTGTGTTAATGAATTCTTGACTTTCTCCTTTCCGTTTTCTATTGTTGCTGTGAGCAATAAAACAGATATGGCACTTGTTTTTTGTGTCTTCTTATTAATTGCTTTTAACACATTACTGCTAATTAATTGATTTGTCAATCTTTCTCTTTTTTGAAAAAAATGGCTGGAATTTCGTCACTTTTTCTTGTAGTTTTTTAAAGTTTTCTTCTCTTTTTGTGTGATATTCCATGGTTTTAGTATACCGTTTGGTATATACTGGTTCTACCACTTGATTTTTTCACAATTATTTTATAATTTTATTATTTATTTTTATTATTTTTTACCATTTGTATTCATAATAAAAAGGAAAAGATGTTTTAAATGTCCAATAAAACCACTTTTCCTTTGGCCATTCTGTGAACAGGTGTGCATTTTCCTATTCTCTGCGTTTTTACTTTTCTTCTCTTTATTCTTGTGCTATGCTTATCTTACCTAAAAGGAGGTGCAACCCATATGAAATCATCTACGGAAAACACCCTGCAAAAGCTGATTATTGCAGGCGCAGGCCCGGCAGGTATATCTGCTGCGTTATATGCGGTCCGGGCAGGTATTACGCCTTTGATTCTCTATAAAGACGGCGGCGCGTTGGAAAAAGCTGTAAAAATCGAAAATTACTATGGTTTTTCCCATCCCATTTCCGGAAAGCAATTATATGAAAATGGCTTGCTTCAGATACAGGCTCTGTCTGTTCCCACTTTACAAGAAGAGCTTCTATCCATAGAATATGACGGAGACTATCTGATTCATACAGCCCTTCATACCTTTCGTGCAAAATCTGTCATTCTGGCCACGGGCACAAAAAGAAATACCCTGTCCTTAAAAGAGCTGAAAAAATATGAAGGAAACGGCATCAGCTACTGTGCTGTGTGCGACGGTTTTTTCTACCGTCAAAAAGAGGTTGCTGTTCTGGGGAACGGGCCTTATGCCTTGCACGAAGCCAGAGTCTTAGAGCCTCTGGCCAAAAAAGTCACCATTCTCACAAATGGATCTGAACCGGCATTTGCCGCCGAAGAACTGGGAAGTATCCGCGTGGAAGAAAAAAAGATACTCTCCGCCAGAGGCGACACCTCTCTGTCTCATCTGGAATTCGAAGACCATACTCTCTTCCCTCTGGATGGACTTTTCGTGGCCCTTGGGACTGCTGACAGCACGGATATCGCCCGGAAACTGGGACTTTTCATGGAAGATAATCATATTCTGATAGAAAAAGATACCAGCACCGCCCTTCCCGGACTTTTTGCAGCCGGAGACTGTACCGGAGGCTTACTGCAGATTTCAAAAGCCGTTTACGAAGGTGCTCTGGCCGGTACAAAAGCTGTAGACTATCTGCGGAAAGAACTGCAATAGAAAAAATCAGGAAAATGTAACTTTGTCACAGACATTTTAACGTTTCTGCGTTATAATAAAGACAATTTCAGAAAGACGAAAAGGAGATTGGAATTATGGCAATGGAATTCACAACGGCAAATTTTGAACAGGAGGTCTTAAACTCTGAGGTTCCGGTACTGGTAGATTTCTGGGCTACCTGGTGCATGCCCTGCAAAATGCTGGCACCTGTCATCGAAGAACTGGCAGAAGAAGCCAATGGGGCTTACAAAGTGGGAAAGGTGGATGTCGACGCTTCCCCGTCTATTGCAGCACAATTCGGCATTATGAATATCCCTACGGTTCTGCTCTTCAAAAACGGTCAGGTAGCCGGTAAATCTGTAGGTGCCGTTCCGAAAGAAAAACTGCAGGATTTACTCCGGTAAATCTGCAGCAACTTTCCCTGCATAAGTGCCGGAAATCACTCTATCAGCTTTTATGTTTACAAAAGCTGATAGAGTGATTCTTTTCTCTCTAGTTTAATTTCTCCCCGATTCAAAGAAATCGAACCGGTCTTGGCCAGTTGTTTCAAAGTCCGGCTCACGGCTTCTCTGGCACTCCCAATGATTTTTGCAATCTCTTCATGAGTCATAGCAATGCTGGAAGAACCTATTTTGGCAGATTCATCTAACAGAAAAGAAACCACTCTCTGGGTCAGACTTAAAAAAATCATCTGCTGCAAAGCCTCCACCACATCGGAAAAACGCTTTGCCGCTTCTTTATACATAAAGTTGTCCATATATACATTCTCCCTGGACATGGCCGCCAGAAGCCCCGCTGGAATCACCAGAGCCGCACACTCCGTCTGCGCTTCAATTTCCACGTCAAAAGTAATGGCAGAAAGCACGCAGGAAGCTGCCAATATACAGCAATCCCCTTCCCGCAGACGATAAATTGTCACCTCTTTCCCCTCATCGGAAAGCAGGTATGTCCGCATAATTCCCTCCAGAATAAACACAGCCCCCAGACATTCTCTTACGCTGGAATAAATGCTGTCACCGGCCTGATACCGGACAATCCGGGATTCCCGAAGCAGCAATTCTTTCTGAATCTCCGTCAAATGTTCCCAAAACGATTTTTTTCGCAAAATTTCTTCTTTCTTCTCATTCATTTGTATCCCTGCCTTGTATTTTTTATCAACACCTTTTACAATTATCTCTATAACTAAGCATACAGCAAAGGAGTCGCTTATGAAAGCTAAACATCAAAAAATAAAATCCATTTTCCTGATTTTGATTCTTTTTCTCATAACCACCTCGCCAATTCTGCTTTCCGCTTTGCAAAAAAACTTTGCCATACGGGTGGCCTGCGTGGGTGACAGCATTACCTATGGAGCCAAAATTGAAGACAATTTCCTCAATTCCTATCCAGCCCAGCTACAGCTGTTTTTGGGCAGCGACTATCTGGTGGGGAATTTCGGCGCCAGTGGATACACACTGCAAAAAAGCGGAAATTTCCCTTATTGGAATCACCCTGCTTTTCAGGAAAGCTCTGCTTTTCAGCCAAATATCGTGCTGATTATGCTGGGCACCAATGATACCAAGCCCTATAATTGGACGGGAACGGAAAATTTCCTGGCAGACTACCGGGAATTGATTGCCCACTACCGTTCTCTGAAAAGCCAGCCTCAGATTTATCTCATGACACCGGCCACTATTTTTCCGGAGAGTTTCAAACCCGCTAACGGCTACAAAATGCAGGCTGACGTGGCAGATTTGGTATCCAATGCTGTAAAAGAACTTGGAGAAGAAGAGCATCTGCCTGTCATTGATGTACATGCCTACACCCGGACGCACCCGGAATACTTTCTCCTGGACGGCGTGCATCCGGATGCCTACGGCGCAAAGGCCATTGCCCGGCTTACTTTTGAAGCTCTTCGAGAAAACGAAAGCAGTTTTCAAAAATAAATTCCTGTACTCAGGATTCTTCTATTTTTCCCTGTTTTTGCAGGTATTCCAAAAAGGCCTTACAGCCGGTTACGATGTCTCGGTATGTATCATCAAATTTTCTGCTGTACCAGGGGTCTATGACAGAAGCTGTGCTACCTGTGTATTCCAGCAACATTTTGATTTTTCCGCCTCTGTGTCCGGTGATTTTCTCTATGTTGCGAATGTTCATGGTGTCCATGCCGATAAGATAGTCGTACTTGTCATAATCTGACTTCTTTAACTGCACGGCTCTTTTACCTTCACAGGAAATACTGTGACGGGCCAGTTCCTCCCTGGCCGGCGGATACACCGGATTGCCGATACCGTTCCAGATTTCTTCGGTGCTGGTAGCGGCAGAGGCGATTTCAAACTGAGACGCAAGGCCCTGGGCCTGCACCATGTCTTTTAAAATGAATTCTGCCATGGGGCTGCGACAGATGTTGCCGTGGCAAATAAATAGTACCTTTATTTTCTCCATTTTATCTCCTCATATCCTCTCAAAGCCTTATAAATACTGGCTTTTCAGCCTTTGTGCATTTTTTACTTGAAAGGTTCTTTTTCTTATAAATTCTTGTATTTTCTCATGTTTTTTCGGGCATTTGTGGTACAAATGGGTTATTTTTAAAGTCCCAAATTCCTTATGAGATAAGGCTTACATGAGTTGTTTGTGCATGTTTTTGGGTTATAAACTTTTTCTTTTCCAGTTCATCCCTTGCTTCTTTTAATCTGGCAAGTTCTTTCTTTGCATCATCATAGCCGGTATGCGTATAAATATTAAGTGTTACAGATACATCTGAATGCCCCATCAGATATTGCAGTGTCTTTGGGTTCATCCCTGAATTGGCCATATTTGTACAATAAGTATGCCTGCATATATGTGGAGTAACTGGCGGCAATTGCAACAAATTCTCACGATTATATTTTTCTCTTGCATGCTGCATGTACTTTTCCCAATGAAGTGCAACCATTGGCCTTCCATTCTTGTCCAGAAACAGAAATCCTCCATATCCGTCTACCATTGGCTCACGTTTTGGTTTCCTTCTATTCTTCAAGATTCGAAGAAATGCCTCTTTTACATCCGCTTCCATTGGAAGTAACCGAGTACCACTTGTTGTCTTTGTAGATACGATGATATACTTCATTTCTCGAGTTCTTTGCAACTGATGATTCACATTGATAATATCTTCTTTAAAGTCCAAGTCTTTTACAGTAAGCCCACAAAATTCAGATATTCTAAGACCTGTCTTGAATAAGATATAAAATGCATCATAATACTGATTATAATGTGGATCATTCTTTACAAACTCGAGAAATTTTGCTTCATCTTCCGGAGAAACAGCGTGTCTTTTCTGACTGTCATTAACAAGTACTGTACCTAATTCAAATCCAAATGGATTTTTTAGAATCAAGTCATCATCCACAGCCATTTGAAAAGCAGGTCTTAAAACACCTCTGATGGAATGAATGGAACTATATCCTCTACCATCTCTTTGCAGTTTTATCAGAAAAATCTTTGCGTCAGAAAGTTTCACATCATCCACTTTCTTATAAGCGAATTCTTCCTTTTTCAATACATTCACCACAAATTTGTAATTCGCTAAAGTATTATGCTTTACTCCTGTTTTCAGGGAAAGATATCGTTCCACAAGTTCAAGCACTGTAATGTTACTTCCTGTAATCCCTTGCATCTGTAAGGACTGAACTTTTCTTTCTTTTTCCCTGAGAGAAAGATCTGCCCGTTTACCTTCCGGCATCTTATCTGCTTCTGTCAATCTCCAACTATATAATATTTTACGCTTACCAAGTGAATCTGTATATTTATAGCGGTAACGTCCACTTAGTTCCTGCCATTCTCCTTGCTGGAGAACTCTGCCTTTATCATCACGTCTCTTTGAAATCATATCCTACCTCCAAGGGGACGCAACATGATATTGTTAGTATATCATGTAACCCCTAATTCGAACACCTCCTTCTTTTAAATTTCATTTTATATCGCACTGAGTGTATCAATAAATTTTTTCAAATCTTGTTCGTTTTATCTGTACACGATTCCCATTCCAAAGCAAATACTCTGCATTTGGATTGTCACTGACTAACTTACGAAGCTTTCCTTCTCCAATACGAAAATAGGATGCTGCCTCTTCAATGGATAATGTATACTTCTTCCAATAAGGTATATCATAACTTGTCATTTGTATGCCTCCTTCTATTATCTTTGTTTTTGACATTGGCGGCTGGCAAAGGTATCTATAAAGACTGCCAATGCCAAAGTATTTTTTTGCCAATGTCATCTTTTATTCTGTGATTAACGCAACTGTTTTTCTTCCCTGACACCAGTCATAGCTTAATCTACTTTCCAATTGCTTTCTTGCATCTCTTCCTGTTCTGGAAGAAATCCCATAGGCTAGTAGTTCTGCCTCTAATTCTTCTAAACACATTACTTTCCGTTTGGTTAATAACTCCAGAATCAACTTCTGTGCCTTTTCCAGTTTCGTTTCCTTTTTCGTTCCTGCTTTCCCCATCAGCAGATCTTCAATGGATATATCGTATTCTCCTAACCATTTTAAGCCTTCTTCTCCTAAAGAAAACGCTACCGGATTTTCCTTCTTAGCAAGAGAATCCTTTTGCTGATATACCACTCGGATATCCTGTTCCTTCTCTTTTTCCACCTTTTCTACAAATAAGATGCTTCGTACTGCCGCTGCGATATCAATGGATCCCAGGGAACGGTAATCACTCTGACTTCCTCAGGACTGAACACTTCCCTTTATAAAGTGGTTTACTCCAGTCTTTCTACCCTAACTGTAAATGATTTTTACCGGAACCTTGCCACTGAGCTCGGAGCTCAGCCTGCATTCCGCAAGACCGATAACTTCAAGATCATCCAGGATGAGATCAACCGTCTCGTACTTGAGAAACGACAGACGCCTGTCATCATCATAGATGAAGCGAACTATATTGGAAACGCAGTGCTCAATGACTTAAAAATGCTGTTCAACTTTGAAATGGATTCCAAAGACCGGGCGGTTGTTCTTCTTTCTGGTCTGCCACAGCTCAACAGCACCCTGCGCCTGAGCATCCACGAACCTTTCCGCCAGAGGATTGTCATGAATTATAACCTGGAAGGTATGACAAAAGCAGAAGGACATTCCTATGTTACTGCCAAGCTGAATGGCGCAGGATGCACACAAACGGTATTCGAAGAGAATGCACTGGAAGCGCTCCTCAATGCAGCGAATGGAACTCCACGTATGATCAACAAGCTGTGTAATGCAAGTCTGCTGGTTGGAAACAGCTCAAATTTAAATATCATAACCGCCGATGCCGTCATGCAGGCAATCAATGACTGCGAGCTCGGATAACTTTAGAAACCATCATGTAAAATAATCTGCATGATGGTTTTTTACATAAAACAGTGTGACGGAATCGTCCAAAACTATGTGATTGATACCGTTGTCAGGCACTATAAAAGATCTATTTTAATGTGACGGAAGAGGCAGTGTTTAATTTGCTGAATAACAGACAGTCTCTGACCAGATCAGCCCATTCACTCAGACGGATTTGCTGTGCAACTAAACTTGTGTGAGATTTCATGACTCACCTCCTGTGATAAAGTCTAAAAAGTTGAGTACTAAACTATTTGGACTTTGTAGTGATGAGTCTATTATCTCACATTGGATGATTTTGAACAGGTACTTGCTATTTTGCGTTTACTCTTTTCCATGTCATAAACTCAGATATTTTATGAAAAGTCAGCTTAATTATACCAGTTATCTAAAGATTTTGCTCATTATAATTCAATAAAATCAAGGAATTTTAATGTCCGGTGGAATTTACCACTGCACTGGAATTTAAAATTTCAAGTCAGCGTTTTCGTTAGTAAATCTCATCCATTTCACCGGTTCAAACAACCCTACTCATTCATCTTTTTTATTACATTGTAATTCACATTAATGCACGATTATCAAAAAACGCCCCACACTTGCAGGACGTTCCTCTCTCAAATATTCACTTAACTCTCACCTGTAGTAGTCTCCCCGTAGAACCCTTTTAACGATTTCCCCAAGGGGTTCACTTCTATATATACTCTCTTAACGATAACTGTTACACAATCCACTTTAACTCGCCTGAGAAGTAGTCTTTCAGTAGTTCCGTGGCACTATGACTGCCGTACTATGCCCAGTTCTGCGCGACTTTTCACTACACATTCGGTAGTCCGTTCACCCTGCCGTGGCAAACAATCAATTCTTGTTATCAAGTCAACGGTCTACACATAAGCAATTATAATCTTTTCACTGCCTGCTCAAATTCCTGCTCTGTATCAACAAACCGATACGGTTCATATTCTCCATATGCTGATGGGCGGCTAATTGTAACTAGTTGCACTTTATCCGTTCCTATTTCGGCAATTAACTTTCTCTTAAAATCCACTAAATGCTGACCGTGAGCCGTCTGTAAAGCCAAACAGCCAATATCATTAATTTTTTTTGCAATCAGATAACACACGCTCCAACACCTCCTTGAACTCATTTTCTGTTCTGATTCTACCACTTTCATATTCTTTTCGCAACGAACAACCAATCCAATTGTCATAATTGCGTTTATATACATATTTATGAAGCCAGTTATTTAATTGCCGGTCATAATATGTATTGTACTGAATTTCTATAGGATAGTGATAATTACTTAATTGAAAATAGACATGAATTCCTCTATATCCATCGTCATGTGCTTTTCCTTCTGACATATCAGCCATACGAAGATTTTCACAATTTCTAAGAGTCAAAATCTCTTCATAATTATCACATAATGCCCGAAAACCTAACATATCATCAAAAACTTTTCTTGCCTGATGATCCGGAAAATATCGTTCATATTTTAACCGAGCAGACTGTATGCTCTTAATTCTATAATCTGTTGCAATATCATGTAAAATGCTACAAGAATCATACCACTCATTAATCTTATCTAATTCTTCAAACAAAGCTTCCTTATCAAAATAATGCAAATTCTTTTTCAAATGAATGCCTAGATTGGAACGATATGAAAGCTTCTTTAATTTTTCTATGGACAATCCATCTTTTTTCAAAATATCTTCTATCAAAACCTCATCTCCTACACAGATATTTTTATTAACTTTTCCTTGTATTTTATCATATCGGAGCATCTTTCAAAAGTTGTAAAATCGTTGTAAAAGTTCTTCCTGCTGCCTGTTGCGTTAGTTTGCCCTGCTTTGCCGCGATTTGCCAAGTATGTAGCTGCCGCTGAGATTGTTAAAGCAATCACAGAATAAGCAAAACGAGGCAAAATGTGGCATATTGAGGCCGTCAAAAGTAGTAAAAACGTAGTAAGAATGGGGGTGTGTTACTACTGTGGTGATAAGGCAAATATTAATTATCTTGCTTTAACCAAGAACCATTCACACATCCATTTTCAATGATTTCTCTAGCATATTATTATTTAGAATATCTAAATCAGACACAAATTTCAACGCCGAGTGATAACCTCATCACCGAACTCAATGCAGCCAACTTTCTGCCTTGCCACAAGCAGCTCATGTCCAGCTTTCGTATGTATCCCCCTGTCAATGTCGGAACCAATGACAGGGTTAAAAAAGCATAGGCGACCTCCAAATTCAAAAGCAGGTCGGTTAATCCTGCAACATATTGATTTTGAACATTTCATACACATCTTATGTCATCGGAAGTTTTCTTGTTCCCGCATTCGTTTTTGTAGATTCGATGTGATATTCCATGTGGTTTGTTCTCTGTAGCTGATGATTGATTGGTTCATCTATTTAATTCATTCGGTTATAGAATTCCTTATTATTCGGTATTCAACATAGAATAGAGAAGAACTTCTTTATATAAAAGATCCCATGTATTAGGAGATTTCGCAACTGCGTCTGGGCTATCTGATAAATCTTCCGACGAAGTCATGATAATATTAATAAGTTTTCCTCCTAGCCTATTCCAGATCTTCTCAGGTGACATTTCCCAACTATATAACTGGGTTGACTTATCCACCTTGACTAATGCTCTAAAAGCCGCAACAATTGGAAATATAATTCCTTTAGGCAATACATAGTTCATCGGTTGATTGCCAAAAATAGAATAATTTACAACCGTATCTTCATTCACATACTTTGACATTTTTTTTCTGCTATATGTACGATTTACCGTATTACCTTTATCAGCAAATGTAGTTTCAACCATTTCCCAAATATCAAAAATATCAGGAATAATCGGAGTCATGTTTTTTACAATTTGGTCTCGAGAATCCTTTAATCTTAAAAATCTATTCAGACTTGTCTCTTTTCCGGTGTAAGACTGAATCGGCTGCGCATCTCCTCCCTTTGGATAGAGGCTTTGATTAAACATGTTCATAATAGCAATAATTTCACGTACATCAATTACGTTTTTGTCACCAACATGTTCATTCTGCTTAAATGCAATACGATTATAGAAACTTTCATTTTTCAGAGCTGCTTTAATCGGCTCAAAACTACGATTTAATTCCTCGATAGAACGCTGATCCACCTGAACAGACTGATTTCGAGC
Source organism: Blautia sp. HCN-20427 (assembly GCF_037890365.1). Taxonomy (NCBI): domain Bacteria; kingdom Bacillati; phylum Bacillota; class Clostridia; order Lachnospirales; family Lachnospiraceae; genus Blautia; species Blautia sp. HCN-20427. The sequence continues at coordinate 60,656 of NZ_JBBKBX010000017.1, forward strand.
TTCAGCAAGTTCCACTGGTGAGGAAATTCCTGTAAAAAATTCAAAAAAAACATACTGCTCAAAGAACAGTTCATTATTCTTTTGTTTTGTAAGAATAATCTTTAAAGTATGACCTCCATCAATATTTCCATGTATCTCAGGGTCCGATAAAGTAACTTTAATCATTCCTGTCTTATTATCATAGGCAAACTTGTCTACAGACATTACAATACCTCTATTCTTTTCATGGAAATTCTTGCATCCACTGTCAATGCTTTTTGCAATTTCTTTTGCGACATTTGTTGTAAGCTTCTGGTCTCTAGGATTAGTACGCATCCAATCTTCAAACTTTGCCGGAACATCCTGTAATCTTACATAACAAACATACTTTTTAGAACCATCCTTTGTAAGTTCACTCATTGGATTATCCATCTTCTTTACCTGCTTTGCAGGAAATTTAATAATACTTGCCATTTTTATCCTCCTTATGGTCATCGATTTTGCGAATAAAAAAAGCGTCTACCAAAGTAGAACGCGAATAATAAGTCATAAAAAAGGATAAACTTTACCTTCTGCAAATACATTACACGCCTTCACATCTACTCAAGATACTGAAAAACTACCAGGAATAAAACATTCCTGCAGCTGTGCTTCTTTTATTCATTCACATTATCTCACAGTAAAAGCAATACGTCAAACGCTTTCAAATTATCTATAGTCATTCTGATAAATGCACTCTGAATTCTATTTTTTAACAGAATACATAATTAATCATATGCCCTCTTACACCTCTCCTGTTTCCCATTATCGCATAAAGCAACATGCACACCCTACACTCTCATTTTAAAATTTTCTAAAAAACTATTGACGAGTTGGAAAATATTTGCTATACTTTCATTTGTCCTTTGGGAAAACCAAATGACAAGCGAGCGGGAGTGCTGGAATTGGCAGACAGGCAAGACTAAGGATCTTGTGTCTGTATAGACGTGTGGGTTCAAGTCCCATCTCCCGCAGTTTTATACAGAGTGTAAAGAGGGCTGAAATCCTAAATACAAAGGGTTTCAGCCCTTTTCATTTCTCTCTCCCTTCTTTAGCAGCACTACTTTCTCTTTTGTATTTTTGCAAAATTTCAGTCAGAAATCCAGTAAGATTTGACAGAGGGAACAGTATTTAGTACAATTTAGGAGATAAAATAGGATACATGATGTCTATTATAAAAATGATAGTCGGTATATTTCTGTATAAACAGTAAAGGAACCTTGCTTTACAGTTAATAAAATCTAAAAAATGGAGGTTTTCATGAGAAAACTAGCTTTAAGCGATGAAATATTACTAAAAATCGAGAAACCAGCCCGCTATATCGGGAATGAAGTGAACTCGGTAATGAAAAACAAAGATGAGGTAGATATCCGTTTCGCTATGTGCTTTCCAGACGTCTACGAAATCGGAATGTCCCATTTGGGAATCCAGATTCTCTATGACATGTTTAACCAGAGGGAAGATACCTGGTGCGAAAGGGTATATTCTCCCTGGCCGGATTTGGACAAAGTGATGCGGGAGAAAAAAATTCCTCTGTTTGCATTGGAATCTCAGGATCCGATTCGTAATTTTGACTTTCTGGGAATTACCATTCAGTACGAAATGTGTTATACCAATATTCTGCAGATACTGGATTTAAGCGGTATGCCTTTAAGAGCAGCGGATCGGGACGAAAGCTGGCCTTTGGTTATGGGAGGCGGTCCTTGTACTTATAATCCGGAACCATTGGCGCCATTCTTTGATTTGTTCTATATCGGAGAAGGAGAAACTGTCTTCGGAGAAGTTTTGGATTCTTATAAAAAATACAAAAAAGCTGGAAAAAGCAAAAAAGAATTTCTGGAAAGAGCTGCGGAAATTCCCGGAATTTATGTACCTTCCTTCTACGATACCACTTATAAGGAAGACGGAACCATTGCCTCTTTTGTGCCTAACAATCCGCATGCAAAAGAAAAAATCGAGAAACAGGTCGTTATGGATATCACCAACACCTATTATCCGAGGAAACCTGTCGTACCTTTTATCAAAGCCACACAGGACAGGGTAACTCTGGAAGTACAAAGAGGCTGTATTCGCGGCTGTCGCTTCTGTCAGGCGGGTATGCTGTACCGCCCTACCAGGGAAAGAGATGTAAAATTTTTAAAAGATACAGCAAAAGCCATGCTGGACAGCACCGGACACGAGGAAATTTCCCTTAGTTCTCTGAGTACCAGCGATTATTCTAAACTGCAGGAATTGCTGGAATATTTGATTGACGACTGTTCTGAAAGAAAGGTGAATATTTCTCTGCCTTCTCTTCGCATTGACTCTTTTTCTCTGGACGTTATGCGTAAAGTACAGGATATCAAAAAAAGCAGCCTGACCTTTGCACCGGAAGCAGGTACTCAGAGAATGCGGGATGTGATTAACAAAGGGCTCACAGAAGAAATCATTCTGGAAGGCGCAGGCAAAGCCTTTGAAGGCGGTTGGAGTAGAGTAAAATTATACTTTATGCTGGGACTTCCCACAGAAACAGAAGAAGATATGAAAGGAATTGCTCATCTGGCCGAGTCCATTGCCAAAAGATATTATGAAATCCCAAAAGACCAGCGACACGGCAAATGCCAGATTGTAGTCAGCACTTCTTTCTTTGTGCCGAAACCTTTCACTCCATTCCAGTGGGCCGGAATGTTCCGGAAAGAGGATTATCTGGAGCGAGCAAAAATTGTCAAGGAAGAGATTAAAGCACAGTTGAATCAGAAAAGTATTAAATACAATTATCACGAAGCTGATGTAACCGTTTTAGAGGGAATTCTGGCCCGCGGTGACCGAAGAGTGGCGGACGTATTAGAAGCAACTTACCGAAAAGGTGCTATTTTTGATGCCTGGTCCGAATATTTCCGCTATGACCTCTGGATGGACGCTTTTGAAGAGGCAGGTCTTGACCCGGAATTTTATACTTTAAGAGAGCGCCCGCTGGACGAAATTTTCCCGTGGGATTTCCTGTCCATTGGAGTAACACGGAAATTCCTGGAAAAAGAATGGGAAAAAGCCCATCAGGAAGCAGTTACGCCAAACTGCAGAATGAAATGTTCCGGCTGCGGTGCGGCAGCTTACAAAGGAGGTGTCTGCATTGAAGGTTAGAGTAAAATTTGCAAAACAGGGAGCCATGAAATTTATCGGGCATCTGGATATTATGAGGTATTTTCAGAAAGCTATCCGCAGGGCGGACATTGATGTGGCGTATTCTGAAGGATTCAGTCCCCATATGATTATGTCTTTTGCTGCCCCACTGGGTGTAGGTGTGACCAGCACGGCAGAATATTTTGATATGGAAATTCAGACATCCATACCGTCCAAGGAGGCCATCAGACGACTGAATGATACTATGGCAGAAGGTATGAAAGTGCTTAGTTTCCGGCAGATACCAGACGGAAAAGCCAATGCGGCCATGGCTCTTGTGGCGGCTGCCGATTATCAGGTGAATTTCCGGGAAGGTATGGCACCCGGAGACGACTGGAAAGAAAAGGTACAGGCCTTTATGGAACAGCCGGAAATTCTGGTTGTAAAGAAAACGAAAAAGAATGAAAAAGAGGTGGACATTAAACCTTTTATTTATGACTTACATTTAGATAACGGAGGAATATTCCTTCAGCTTGCAGCCGGAAGTGTCAAAAATACCAAGCCGGAGCTGGTAATGGAAGCATTTTATCAGTTCTGCGAGAAAGAATTTGATAGTTTTTCTCTTTTGGTGCATCGCCTGGAAGTATATGCAGATAAAGGGACAGAAACGGAACGAAAACTGATTTCTCTGGAAAACCTGGGAGAAGACCTTGAGTAGGCTGATACTGACTCCCATGGAATACAAAGGCATTCCCATGCTGACGGCTGCGTTAGAAGAAAACGGGCGTATCTGTCAGATAAATCCCATGGGAATGTCAAAAAGCTGTATTCTGGGAAATATTTATATTGGAAAAGTAAAAAATCTTGCTAAAAATATTCATGCAGCTTTTGTGGAAATTGCAGAAGGCCAAATGTGCTACTACTCCTTGGATGAAAAGGAACCGCCTGTTTTTGCCAATCCCAAAAAGAATGAAGAAATCAAACCGGGAGACGAAATTGTGGTACAGGTGGCTCGGGAAGGAATAAAAAGCAAACTTCCCTATGTGACAGGCAATCTGAATTTTACCGGTCATTATCTGGTGCTCACTTCTCACAGAAAAGAACTTGGTTTTTCCGGGAAACTGACAAAAGCGGAAAAACAGCGTTTTCGGGAACTTCTGGAAAACCGCATGCCGGAAAATGCAGGTATCATTGTCAGAACCAACAGCCGGAATGCAGCTGATGAGAAGATCCTGATAGAACTGGATTTGCTGGTGCAGAGATACCAACAGGTTTTATTGAAAGGAACATCCCGGGTATGCTTTTCTCTTCTGGAAGAAAGCCTGCCGGAATATATGCAGGTTTTGCAGAACGTATACACCGAACATCTGGAAGAAATTGTGACGGATAACAAGTCCTTGTATGAAGCGGTTTCCAGTTATGCCAAAACCGCCTTTCCCGAAAACACACAAATCCGCTTGTATGAGGACAAACTCCTTCCGCTCTACAAATTGTACAGCCTGGAAAGCGCCCTGGAACATGGACTGCATGAAAAAGTCTGGCTGAAATCCGGCGGCTTTCTGGTCATTCAGCAGACCGAGGCTTTTGTGTGTATTGACGTCAATACCGGAAAGTTTACAGCAAATAAAGAAATGGAGGAAACCTTTCGAAAAATCAACCTGGAAGCGGCCGCAGAGATTGCTTTGCAGCTAAGACTCCGAAACCTGTCCGGTATCATTCTCATCGACTTTATTAACATGAAAAGCCCGAAGCATAAAAAAGAACTGATGGAAAATCTGCAGGCGTATTTAAATCGTGACCCGGTAAAAGGAACGGTGGTTGATATGACTTCCCTGAACATCGTGGAAGTAACCAGAAAAAAAGTGCGGAAGTCTCTTACAGAAGAAATGAAAGAACTGGCAAAGGAGGTTGTATCTTGAAAGAAAAGTCCCAGCTGACCACCTTGTGTTATATTGAAAACCAGGAACAGTATCTGATGCTGCACCGGGTTTCAAAGAAAAATGACGTAAACAAAGATAAATGGATTGGCGTTGGCGGCCATTTTGAAGCCAATGAGAGTCCGGAGGAGTGCCTCCTCCGGGAAGTTCACGAGGAAACCGGACTGACGCTCACTTCCTACCGTTTTCGCGGATTGGTTACCTTTCATCTGGAAAAAACAGACGGAGATTTTTCAGAAACAGAGTACATGTGCCTGTATACGGCAGATGCATACGAAGGTGAAATCACTGAATGTGAGGAAGGCGTACTGGAATGGGTGGATAAAAAAGATTTGTTCCGGTTAAATCTCTGGGAGGGGGATAAGATTTTTTTCCGTCTTCTGGAGGAAGACAGAGTTTTCTTTTCTCTCAAACTCAGCTATGTGGAAGATGAACTGAAAGAGGCGGTTTTGGATGGAAGGACACTGGATTTATGAAACTTTTCTTCTATCCAAAATAGCTCACTCTTTCATATTCATATTTTCTATAGAATCTTTTTCTGAAAAATCAGCGAATACATACTCCATTCACATACTTGCACACAATATTCTGCTCATCCCCCAGATAAATAAAACGCTCCAGCCTCTGTGAAACCTCCAGCTTCCGGGGCTGGGGCAGACTGGTGTCATCCAAGACCAGCGCATCAAACGCATACCCCGGCAAAAAACTTCCCACGTTTCCGAAAAAAGAACCTCCACCCAAAGTTCCCATATAAAAGACCTCTGGAAATGTAAGAGGCTTTGCCTCGGAATCCACCAGACGCCAACGCAGCTTAGAGCACTGCACCGCATCAGCCATGGCACGCAGAATGGAAGTGTTGCTGCCTGCCGCCATATCACTGCCCAGTCCTATTGAAACGCCCGCGCTGAGAAACTTTCGTACCGGTGCAATTCCGGAGGACAGATTGGCATTGGACTGCGGACAATGAGCCACATAAACGCCCTGCTCTTTCATCAACTGGATTTCCTCCTCGTCTACCCAAATACAGTGCGCCATCACCGCAGGATAAGTTCCGCCGAAAAGTCCTGCCTGAAAATAAGCATCGCTGTAAGATTTCGCCTTGGGACACAATTCCTTTACCCAGGCAACCTCCTGAGGATTTTCCGATAAATGAGACTGAACCGGCAAACCATATTCCTTCTGAATCGTTCTCAGCTCTGCCATCAGTTCATCACTGCAGGCCGGAATAAACCTTGGGGTCAGAATGGGCCTGGTATGTCTGTATTTTCCCTCTGTCTCCTGTAACCACCGTCTGGTTTCTGCTGCAGAACTCTGTGCGCTTGCCTCTTCCAGATTTTTTCCGCCGTTTCTGTCCATATTCACCTTGCCTGCATACGTTTCCAAACCGGATTCTTCCAACAAATCCATCAGAATTTCTGTGGCTTCTACATGAAGAGTGCCAAAGATAACGGCTCTTGTCACTGCACTTTTTTTCAGTTCCTCCACATACATGCCATATGCCCTTTGAGCGTATTCCAAATCCGCATATCGGGCCTCTTCCGGAAATGTATGGGTGTTAAGCCATTCCAAAAGTTCCAAATCCATTCCCAGCCCCCGAAAAGCATACTGGGGCGCATGGGCATGCAAATCCGTCAGTCCCGGAATCACCAGAACGTCTCCCATATCTCTCACCTCAAAAGAGGCAAACTTCTGAGGTATCTTTTCAAAAACTCCCTGGCAGACACCATCTTTACAGACTGCATAACTGTTGGGTTTTATGTGAAGTTTTTTCTTTTCATCGCTATAACAAATATGTCCTTTCAGCACAAAAGATTTTTTTCTGTCCATTCTGAGTCCTCCTGATGTTTTCTCTGCCGTCATGATAACGGTTAATTTCTTTACTGTCTCTGGAATTTTTCCCGTATCCTCTGTTCGCCTTCCAAAAGACGCTGCTGCACCGGCTGGCTGTCCCCCAGAATTTCCTTAAAGCAATTCCATTCATCTGCAAGTCCCTGTCCGTGATAAACCCGGTAAGCCCCCGCATCGCTTCCCAGTGCCATGTGCACGCCCCGGGCAAAAGCACTGCGGATATTCCGGCTTCCCGTTTCCCAGATTTTCTTCAACACCTTATCGGAAAAGCGGCCGCAGCCAATCATATTTTTTACCACTGTAATTGTAGGCACCCAGACCACATCGGACTCTGCCATCGCCTGTATGGTTTCCCCGTCCACATAATTTCCATGTTCCACGCTGTCTGCCCCGGCTTCCACCACTTCTCTTACCGCCCTAGCACCATTGGTATGAGCCATGACTGAAAATCCCTCCTCATGGGCAATATGCACCATTTCCTTTACTTCGCCAAAAGAAAGGGGTGTTTCTGTCACCGAACCATCTGTGTTAAAATCCATAATTCCCGTGGTCATAATTTTAATAAAATCTCCCCCCTGAGCACCAGCTTCTTTTACAAGGGCTGCATACTCCTTCAGATTTTCAAACCCCCGTCCCACAATTCCTCCGTAGTGCCCTTTGCGGTGAATGGCAAAAACGGGCGTTCGGTAGTCAATACCGTATTCCCCTGCCAGTTCTTTCGCTCTTTTGGAAACCTGGAGATTATCTCCGCCGTCCCGGACAAAGGAAATATTTTTCTCCTGATATGCCCTGAAATGGCTGTGAATAACTTCCTCATCTACACCGTTCTCATGCTTTCTCACAGCCTGTCTGTAATTGACCGCGTTCATAAAAATATGTGCATGGTTTTCTCCAAACATGATGTCATCTTCTTTCCTGTTTTTTTCTGAATCTTACTCATACCTCGGATTTTCATAATGATTTCCGCTATTCTTCTCTTGCCCAGCCGTAAGCGCATTTCACCGCTTTTTTCCAGCCTTTGGACTTTTTGTCCCTCTCCTCTTCTGTAATTGCAGGTGTAAAGGTTCGGTCAACACTCCAGTTTTCCATAATTTCCTCTTTGCTGTTCCAGTATCCCACAGCCAGACCAGCCAGATAAGCGGCGCCCATAGCCGTAGTTTCCACACAGACCGGACGTTTCACCGGCACCTGTATCATATCCGCCTGGGCCTGCATAAGGAAATTATTGGCGCTGGCCCCACCGTCTACCCGCAGGGAATTAATTTCCATGCCGGAATCTGCTTTCATGGCCTCAATCACATCATGCACCTGATAAGCCAGTGATTCCAGAGAAGCCCGGATAATATGGCATTTATTCACCCCACGGGTAAGTCCCACAATGGTTCCTCTTGCATATTGATCCCAATATGGCGCCCCCAGCCCGGTAAATGCCGGAACCACATAACACCCATTGGTATCTTTTACTTTCTGCGCCATATATTCGGAATCCTCTGCGGAATCAATAAGACGCAGTTCGTCCCGCAGCCACTGAATCACAGCGCCTGCCACAAATACAGAACCCTCCAAGGCATAATTCACTTTACCGTCCAATCCCCAGGCAATGGTTGTAACCAGCCCATTTTCGGAAAACACTGGTTGTTCTCCTGTATTCATCAAAAGGAAACAGCCTGTGCCGTACGTATTCTTTGCATCTCCCCTGGAAAAGCAGGCCTGTCCAAAAAGTGCGGACTGCTGGTCTCCTGCTGCTCCTCCGATAGGAATTTCGCCTCCGAAAAAACTGCTGTCCGTCACACCGTAAATACAGCTGGAAGGCTTCACATCCGGCAGCATACACCGGGGGATATCCAATTCCTTTAAAATATCCTCGTCCCATTCCAGAGTATTGATATTGTAGAGCAGCGTTCTGGAAGCATTGGAATAATCCGTCACATGGACAGCACCCTTTGTCATTTTCCATATCAGCCAGGTTTCTACGGTTCCAAAAAGCAGTTCTCCCCTTTCAGCTTTCTCCCTGGCCCCTCTCACATGGTCTAAAATCCACTTTACTTTCGTTCCGGAAAAATAGGCATCGATAATCAGTCCGGTTTTCTTCCGAAATACATCCGTGAGTCCTTTTTCTTTCAGAGAGTCACAATATTCCGAAGTCCTTCTGCACTGCCACACAATAGCATGATAAACCGGCTCTCCTGTATTTTTATCCCATACCACTGCAGTTTCTCTCTGATTGGTAATACCGATGGCCGCAATATCCTCAGCCTCTGCACCGGCTTTTTGCATTGCCTCCACAGCAACGCCCAGCTGGTTGGACCAGATTTCGTTTGCATCGTGTTCCACCCAACCCGGCTTTGGAAAATACTGGGTAAACTCCTTCTGGGCAAAGCTTACGATTTCCCCTTTTTTATTAAATAGAATGCAGCGGTTACTTGTGGTTCCCGCATCTAATGCCATTACATATTTTGCCATATCTCTTTACCTCCTGCCAGAATAAAAAAGCTGTCCAGAAAAAAAGGATTTCCTTTTATATCTGACAGCTTTTCTCGTACTCTTTTCTGCCTTGCTTATTGCTTTTGCATAACATCTATTGCTATTTTAGCGCGATTCGAAGAAAATTTCAACAAAATAAGGATTTTTTCTAATCTTTTTACACGCTAGTCAGCTGCCAAACTTTTTTTGATAAGGATAAGCCTCTCAACATAGATCTTGTAAATTTCGCGCCATATCGTCTTCTCTAATACTGCCAAATTTATATCGTTCTATTTCCTCTTATCATCACAATAAGTCAGCTTTGCGATACATTCACAATGCTCCGTCATCGGAAACAAATCCACTCCCTGTATCCATTCCACCTTCCATCTCTGCTTCACCAATATCTCCAAATCCCTCTGCAGCGTCTCCGGATTGCAGGAAATATACACCAGTTTCTTCGGCCTCATACGGCTTACCGCCTGGAGAAATTCCGGAGTGCTGCCTGCTCTGGGCGGGTCCATAAAGACCACGTCCATATGCTCTCCTCTGGTCGCCAGCTTCTGTATAAATCTTGTGGCATCCCCGCACAAAAACCGGGCATTTCCCAAATGATTTTCCTTAGCGTTTTCCACCGCGCATCGAACCGCACTCTGATTCAGTTCCACGCCCAAAACACTTTTCGCATGCTTTGCTGCAGTAAGTCCAATGGTCCCTACACCGCAGTAAGCGTCCAGAACCGTCTGTTTCCCGTTCAGCCCGGCAGCTTCGATGGCCTTCTGATATAGAATTTCCGTCTGTTTCGGATTCACCTGGTAAAAACTCGAAGGCGCGATACGAAACTTCACTCCACAAAGGGAATCCGTAATATAGCCTTTCCCATACAAAATCTTCTCCTTGTCACCCAGAACAGCACTGGTAGAACGAGGATTTATATTTTGCACAATGGTGGTAATATTAGGGCAAAGTTCGCGAATCTTCTTTACAAACGCCTTAGATCCCGGTAAAATCGGTGAAGCTGTTACCAGAACAGCCATAACTTCATCCGTCGTCAGACTGTGCCTTACTAAAACATGGCGAATCAGCCCTGTCCTTCTATCCTCATCATAAGGCTGGTATTTGCAGTCTGCTGCCGCCTTTCGCACAGCCTCTACAGCTTTATCCAAAGCCGGCTGGTGAAGAAAACACCGTTCTACCGGTATTACCCTATGGGTTCCCTGGGCATAAATTCCGCTCTGCAGCCTCTTTCCCTCTCCACGTGTAAAGGTCGAAATTACTTTATTTCGATAATGCCAGGGGTTCTCCATTCCAATCACAGGCTGCACCTTTCCGAATTTTCCAAGAAGCTTTTCCAATCTTTTCTGTTTCTTTTTTAACTGTTTTTCATAAGACAGAGACAACATACTACAGCCGCCACAGCCCATTTTTTCCAATTCACAGCTTCTCTTTTGTTCTTCCATTTTTCGTCCTCCTGTAATTGCCTCCCGGGCAGATGATTGGCTTTATTATACCATTCTCCACTTCTTTCGTCATGCTTTTTCTGATATTTTTTCATACAACAAAAAGCCCCCGTATGTCTGCTTTTCTTCTGACACACGAGGGTCTTCTTCTGTTACCTGAAAATCTTATCCGTGAATTTTAATGACACCTTTTACAATTTCCGCCTTGTTATGAATACTGTAATCCATAGCCTTCTGTACATCATCCAAATCAAATATATCCGTTACAATCCCCTTCAGATTTACCTTTCCGGAAGCCACGGCATCAATAGCCATCGGGTAAATATGACGATAACGGAACACCGTCTTAAAGGTCAGCTCCTTGTCCAGAGCGATACTCATAGGCAATGTTACTTCTCCGGTTTTACTGTATCCTACCAGCACAATGGTAGCGCCTTTCTTTGTAATCTGTATGGCCTGTCTTGTGGTAATTTCACTTCCTGCTGTTTCAATTACCAGGTCTGCGCCTTTGCCCGCAGTCAGCTCTTTTATACGGGCTGCCACGTCTTCTTTCGCACCGTTAATGACTCCGGTCGCACCTAATTCCAGGGCTTTTTCCAGACGTTTCTCCATGATATCCACTACATAAACTTCTGTCACACCTCTGGCCTTTAAAGCCATCATAGACACCAGACCAATACATCCCGCTCCCATAACTACGGCCTTCTGTCCCAGGTGCGCATCTCCCTGAATGGCTGCATGGAAACCAACAGCCAAAGGTTCAATCAAAGCACCTTCCAGTGTACTTACGTTGTCCGGCAGTTTAAAGCAAAGCCCTGCTTCGTGTGCCACATATTCCTGAAAAACTCCGTCAACCGGCGGTGTTGCAAAAAATTCCACATCCGGGCAGAGATTGTATTTACCTTCTTTGCAGAATTCACAGTGTCCACAGGTTTTTCCCGGCTCTAAGGCTACTCTGTCACCGACTTTTAAATGGGTGACATTTTTGCCCACTTCTACAACTGTGCCGCCCGGTTCATGTCCCAGCACAAAAGGCGGCTTTACAATAAAATCTCCAATAGCCCCTGATTCATAATAATGCAAGTCACTTCCACAAATACCCACATATTCCAGTTTTACCAGAACTTCATCATCCTTCGGTGTGGGAATATCACGCTCCTCAAATCCCATTTTACCAATCTCCAGCATAACCGCTGTTTTCATTTTACCTTCCATGGCTGTCCCTCCGCTTATTTTCTTTATTTGATACTTAATTAAACAGTTTTATTATGTTTTTATAGTATAGCAAAGGAACAAAAAAGTCAATAAAAAAATGGTAATTTTCTCTGCTTTACACGGTTTCCAGGAAAGATTCGATGACTCTTAATCCGGCTCCCAGAGCCGCCGCTCCCCTTTGATACCGGCAGGCTCTTACGAAAGGCATGCTCTCGCCAAACGTATTTCGCTGGTAAATTTTTTTCCAGACAGCATCCAGATACGATTCCAGATAACTGCCCACATACCCTCCCAGTACAATGTCACAGTCCAGTATCATATGAAGATTATTCACCGCTACAGCCAGTTTATCTGTGTAATCCTCCCAAAGCGCAGCACTTTTTTCTTCCCCTGCTTTCAGAGCAGAAAAGAATGCCTCCAAGTTTCCCTCTTTCGTATCAGCCAGCCTTTTTGCGGAACAGTAAACATCCAGACAGCCTTTTTTACCACAGTAGCACAACCCGCCGTCCGGAACAAGAGTCATATGTCCCGCTTCACCGCAGCGGAAATTTTTTCCCTGGGAAAGCTCTCCGTGGGCGAATACTGCACCGCCTACGGTATTACTGAGAGACAGATAGAAAAACTCTTCCCCACGGTCTGCCTGCAGGCCCTCCGCATACGCACCGGCATTGGCATCATTCAGGAAAAAACAGGCATAAGGAAAGCAGGCGCTGACCTCCTCTAAGGGCAGCCATTCCACCCCCAGCACATGGGAATAGGTAATAGCCTTCTTCTCAAAATTTACGATTCCCGGAAAAGAAATACCCAATCCCAGGAACCGAGTTCTGTCCACCTGGTTTTTATCCAAAAATCTTTCCAGATTCTGTGCCAGTTCCTGGTAATAAGCCATGCCCTTTTCATATGGCTTTGCAAATATCTGACAGTCCAGAATCTCTCCCTGCAAATTCACCAAGAGCATGCTCACATGATTTCCGATAATATCCATTCCTGCTGCAAGCCGAAAATCCGCACAAACTTTTAAAGCTTTTGCCCTCCGGCCTCCGGTAGAAGCCAGTTCCCCCACTTCCTGCAAAAGTCCTCTTTCCAAAAATTCCTTTGTATTCTGGGTCACGGTGGGAAGACTCATTTGCAGATGGTAAGCAATGTCCGGATTGGAAACAACACCTGCTTTGCGGATATAGCGAAAAATCCGGTTTCTGTTATTCTTTTTCACCTCAATATTTGTTATCTGTTTCTTTGTCATATCCTGCCTCTATGAATTATTCTATTCCATATTTGTCCTTCAAATCTTCATATCTCTCCTGCCGCATCTCGTCTGCCCTTTCCTTTGCCGCTCTGTTTGCTGCACGCATGGGAACCCAAAAAACGCCTAAGATAAGCACACCGCCTACAGCCATAAAAACCAGCCACTTCACCCCGGCCCGAATAGAAGGCTTCAGCATTTTTTTCTGAAGCTCGTTGATGTTCAGTACCTGTCCATACCGTCGTTTCCGGCAATGGGGACAGGAAAACTTCTTGGCATAATAAGAATAGTGGGGACGGTTTACAAATGCACCGTTCTGAATACGGGTTTTTGTCGTTCTCACAGATTTTGCCATAATACTTTTTGTAAATTCTCCGGCGCTTACTTCATACTCCGTTCCACATATTTCGCACTTTATATGACCGGTAAATTCTCCGTCTGCCACTACTTTTACGCCGCTTCTGAAAAACTGTACCCCGCAGAAAACCACCCAGCCAAGAAGCACGAAAAATAAGAGTACCAGCAGAATTGTTCTGATATCCATACCTTCTTCCTCCTTTTTCCCAGTATAACATCTATCTGTTTTCCTGTCATGCTTTATTTCAGTAAATTATCCAATTCTTCCAAAATCTCCAAAACAAAAACTGCCTTATGAATACACATCCGCAAAGCCCTTTTAGGTATCTCTGCTGCCTGCTTCATAAGACAGTTCCTTATTTCACACGTTCTTTATTCCCATTCAGCCGCAAACCGGTCATGCACTGCCCGCATAGCTGCTTCCGCTTCATTTTCTGCAATGACTGCGGTGATACGGATTTCCGAGGTTGTAATCATATCCGTGTTAATCCCTGCATCAGAAAGCGCCTCGAACATTTTTGCTGCCACACCGGGATTTGAGCTGACACCTGCACCGACTACGGAAACTTTTGCAACATCCTCCTCACAACTGATGTTTACAGTTCCAAGCACATCGCTGTGCTGTTTTAAAAGTTCTGCTGCCATGAGCATATCCGGTCTGGCAATGGTAAAGGTCAGTGTTTTGGTTCCGTCCTTTTCCAGAGACTGAATCATAACGTCAATGTTCATTCCGTGTTTGGCCAGCAGGTTCAAAAGGCGGAATGTGCTTTCCGGGTCATCTTTCATTCCTGCCACTGTAATTTTCGCAATATTCTTATCGGTTGCCACACCGCTTATCAGCATTTTTTCCATTTTTGTGCTCTCCTTTACCACTGTTCCTTCTGCTTCGCTCATACTGGATTTCACCACCAGCTTTACATTATATCTTCTCGCCATCTCCACGCAGCGGTTATGTAATACCTTTGCTCCAAGAGAAGCAAATTCCAGCATTTCCTCGTAAGTAACCTCTTCCATTTTTCTGGCATTTGGGACAATACGGGGGTCTGCGCTGTATACGCCGTCTACATCGGTATATATCTCACAGACGTCTGCATTCATGGCCGCTGCAAGAGCCACTGCCGTTGTATCGGAGCCGCCTCTTCCCAAAGTAGTCACATCTTCGTATTTATTAATTCCCTGAAAACCGGTAACCACTACAATTTTGTTGGAATCCAGTTCCTTGCGGATACGTTCTGTATCAATTCTCTTCAGTTTTGCATTCTGATAAGCAGAAGTCGTGTGCATCGCCACCTGCCATGCATTTAAAGAAATGGCAGGTACTCCCATCTGAAGCATGGTCATGGCCATAAGGGATACCGATACCTGTTCTCCTGTAGACAACAGCATATCCATCTCCCTTCTGGACGGCATATCCGTAATCTGCTGCGCCTGGCTGATAAGCCCGTCTGTGGTCTTTCCCATAGCCGAAAGCACCACAATCACCTGATTTCCATCTTTCCATTTCTTAATGCATCGTTCTGCTACATTTCTGATTTTTCCCAAATCTGCTACAGAACTTCCACCGAATTTCATTACTGCAAGCATAAAGTTCTTCTCCTCTGTCTGTATTTCTGAAATTCATTATAGCACTAAGAAGTGTTAAAGTCACCTGTTTCTTTTATTCATTCCGCAGTCTTTCCCGCAAT
Source organism: Blautia sp. HCN-20427 (assembly GCF_037890365.1). Classification (NCBI taxonomy): domain Bacteria; kingdom Bacillati; phylum Bacillota; class Clostridia; order Lachnospirales; family Lachnospiraceae; genus Blautia; species Blautia sp. HCN-20427. Next base: position 75,981 of record NZ_JBBKBX010000017.1, read on the forward strand.
TATATGCCCCTACGCTGCAATACCCTGCGCCGTCCAGTTCAAAACAAAGACCTGCGTTTAAAGCCAGGTCATCCTCCAGTACCAAAATCCGTTTCAAAACTCTGTCCTCCTCTATTGTCATTCTCAACAGATTTATTTTATCAAACTTTCTTTCCTTACAAAATCTGTAAAAGAACCATATAAAAAATTGTGCCTCCGGCAATGGACAAAAGCATTTGCCGCTTCCATAAATGCAGCACCGTCACTGCCAGCACTGCCAGTAATTCCGGTATTCCATGACTGCCGCTGATAAGAGAAACATCCTTCAGACAGTAAATCACCAGCATGCCAAAAACCGCGGAGGGCAGCACCTTCCCCAGGTACTGAATATACTTTGGCGTAGGTCGTCCTGCCGGAAACAACAGGAAGGGCAGAAATCGGGTGAGCATGGTACCGAAAACCACTGCAGCAATGGTAATTATCTGTTGTGTCAGAGTCATTTTTCCACACCTCCCTTTTCCAATGGTCTTTTCAAAAGCGTCAGCAGAAGCAGAATTCCCGCCATAGACGGAAGCATGAAGTTATCTGCCCCAAAAAGCACCAGGCACAACAGGGAAATCCCTAATCCCACAAAGGCACTGGTATGATTTTTCTCCTTCATCCACTGCTCCAGAAAAATCAATGTAAACATAGCCGTCATAACGAAATCCAGCCCCTCTGTAGGAAAGCGGATAAGAGAGCCGAAAATTCCTCCAAGGGTTGCCCCGGAAAACCAGTAAAAATAATTAAACAACGTCACAAAAAACATAAACCAGCCCTTATCTATCCCCGATGGAATCTGCGCTGTATAATTCACAGAAAATGTCTCATCACACATACCGAAAATCAGATACAGCTTCTTAAATCCTGTCCCGCGGAATTTATCCAGCATAGACATACCGTAAAAAAGGTGACGGGCATTGACCATCAAAGTCATGACAAAGGCCTGCAAAGGATGAAACGCCCCCCAACAGCAAACGAACCGTGACAAATTCCATAGAGCCTGCAAAAATCGTCAGACTCATCAGCATGGGATACCAGAAACTGAACCCGGAGACATTCATATAAATGCCATAGGTCATTCCCCAAAAGCAAAAACCCGCAAAAATAGGTATGGTATACGGAAACGCACACAGAGCCGCTTTTTTGATTTTTCCCCTGTCTTCTCCTGATTTGCTATATAAATCCCAGAGCATGCTCATGCCTCCTTGCTGTTCTCTCTGCACCGGCTCAGTACAAATTCCCGGAAGTCATTTGCTACAGGAGGCAGAAACACCCTGTCATCATGTACCAGAAACAGTTCCCTCTGGCAGTCCGGATAAGAGATGGGCAGAATCTTTACATTCAGTTTCAATAAGAAATCCATATAAGGTACAATGGCAATTCCAAAGCCATGGGCAACCAGCCCGGCAATCACCTCGTCCTCTTCTGTTTCATAAGAAATTTCCGGCTTTGCTCCAATCTGTTCATACATCTGCTCCACCACGCCCCGGATACCCGAACTTTTCGCAAAGAAAATCTGAGGATAGGAAACAGTTTCCGATAAATCAATCCTGTCCCGGCAGGCCAGGCTGTGATTTTTCGGTGTAATGAGCACCAGCTTCTGTTTCTGCACCGGCACGGCAGTAAGTCCCCGCCTGGGCGCAGGTCTGGAACAAAATGCCAAATCATGTTTTCCCGCCTCCAATTCATCCAGCAAATGCTGGGTATCCCCTGTATGAAAGGCAAACTGAATATCCCTGTGGGGGTTTTCCTGAAGAAACTCTGCTGCCAGACGGGGAATATATTCTATTCCCAGCATACGCAGAATTCCCAGACGAATCAGCCCGGCTCCTCTGGCGCTTCGCCGCAGAGATTCCATACCCGTATCCAGCGTGGACAATGTATGTTCGGCACAAGTCAGAAACTCCTCTCCATAGCGTGTCAGCGTAGTGTTTCTCCCGTTTTTTTCAAAGAGAGGAATCCCCAGTTCCTTTTCCATCTGCACAATGGCATGGCTGAGACTGGGCTGGGTAATACAAAGCTGCTCCGCTGCCCTGGTATAATGACGGACATGTGCCAGCGTAACAAAATAGCGCAAATATGACAAATTCAAAACAATTCCCTCCTTTTTCCCCCAGTATACCACGTTTCCATAGATAAAATCTATATTTTTATACAAATTATTCATTTGCTATTTTTCTTTTCACTATGTACACTGGAAAGGACGAAAATCTTCTGTCATTGTAAGAATGTTTGTATCATTAGGAGGAAAGAAAATGAAGAAACAAAACCATTCATCATCTGAAAACGAAAGGCCCGCAGAGAATAATAAATAGCCTGGGTGTTGTCCTTATGCTCCATTCCGGTGCGGGAATCTCTGCTATTTCCAGCGTACCCTTCGCTTTTTCCCAGGTACTGCCACACCTGTCTCTGGGCACATGGACTTACCTTTTTCAGGGATTTTTAGTGTTGAGTCTCATGCTTTTACAGAAAAGATTTATCCCTGAATATCTTTTCAGCTTTGTGGTCGGCTTTGTCTTCGGAGAAATGCTGGATGCGCACGAACTTTGGGTCAATATGCTTCCGATTACTTTGCTGTGTCGTATCCTTTACTTCGTAGTCAGCTATCTGCTCATCAGCTTTGGAATCGCCCTTTCCAACCGCTGTGGACTGCCTATTATCCCCACAGACCTTTTTCCCCGGGAACTTGCGCAGATTACCAAAATTGCCTATTCCAAAATCAAAATCTCCTTTGACGTCATCTGTCTGGCTGCAACAGCCGGCATGACCGGGCTTTTTCTTGGACATCTCTCAGGGCTTGGCGCCGGTACCATTCTGGCCGCCTTCACCATGGGCAAAATGGTTGGCATTATGGGCAAATGGTTGGACAGCCGCTTTTGCTTTCTCTCTTTTCTGAATCATCGAAAAAAAGTGGTATGCAGTCCCGGCAAATTCGGACATACAACTCCCTGAAACAGGTCTGTCCGGTCATCCGCTCTGCTATGAACCCCCTCTTCCATAAGGTGGTTTCTGGCAGAGACGCCCCTCTGCCTTTTTATTCTTATCTCACTTCATTTTGGGCAAGTCCATATTCCCCCAACTGTTTCCTGCACTCCTGAAAATCAGGGAAATACCGTCCTACTTCTGTCCAAAACAAAGAGGAATGGTTCATGTGCCGGCGGTGCGCCAGTTCATGTACCACCACATAGTCCAAAAGTTTTTCCGGAAGATAGTATAACTGATAATTAAAGTTTACATTTCCCTTAGAACTACAGCTTCCCCACCGTGTTTTCTGATTCCGGATTGTGATTCTGCCAACCGTAACTCCCATAACCTCACAATAATATTTTACCCGTGCGGCTATTTTCTCCTTTATCTGTTCCCGCTCCTTTGCCGTAAGCCGTGAAAATGGCGGTGCATTCGTAAACCTTCTGTAATCCTGCCTTTTCCCTGCTAACTTCCGTTTACGAAGAATCCACTCCGTATGCTTTTCTAAAAAGGTTTCTAATCCTTTGTCGGAAAGTCGGTATGGAACTCTCGCAATCACAGACGTATCCTGTCGAATTTCCAGACCAATACTCTTTCTGTCAGAGCGAATCACCTGTACGGGAATGATTCTCCCCTGCACTTCCATTTTGATTTCATTTATCTTAGATTTCTTTACCATTTTGTATATCGCTTTCTCTATGCTCTGCTGTAATCTCTGATCTTGCTAATTCCTTTTTCTTTCAGTAGTTGGTGATACAGAATGATAAGTATAAACCATTTTATACCACTGCTATCAATTATAATGAAAAGGAAAAAGCAGACAGTCACATCAAAAACTGTCTGGCACAAACTGGAAAATTCTGATTTTCCAATTTATTTTGCCAACAACTTTAAAAATCTTTTATCATTCATCTGTTCATTTGTTAAATATTCCCCGTTATAAAACAGGGCATAAGTTGTAATCGGTGTCGGTGCGTTCTGGGCTTGCTCTTTACTTTGCAAATGAATAGCTTTAAACTGTACGCCCTTTTCTTTTGCTATTTCTTCTACAATAGGAACATATTTCGCATTAAATGGGCATTGGCTGGTATAGTACAAAACATATCCCATTTCATCAATGCGAGGGTGCTTTGCACACACTTTGAATTTAGGTAACGAAGTATTTTTATCAAATGTTAAAAACCATAACTGAATACCATTATCGGCTTCATCACAAACATCAAAACCTTTGTGTTTTAAGAATTTGGGGTCAGCTAAAAATGTTTTTTTCTTTTTGGAAGATAGAATACATAACCCTTTTTTTCCTTTTATTTTACTATCTTCAATGCACGCATTTAATAAGTCTGTTGAGTATCCATGCCCCTTGAATGAACCAGCCACCCAAAGACAGTTAATATACATATAACCATCTGCAACAATAGGGTTCCAAGCGTTTTCTGCAGGAATATACTCAACAAAACACTTTCCTCGTTCTTCGCTCTTTAGGAAAACTAATCCTTCATCAAATCGTTCTTGTAGCCAAGCCTTTTTTGATGATACTTGGATATCATTGTTATTTGAAATCGCACAGCATATATGCTCTTTGTCTATATTTTCGTTGGTTACTCTAATATATTCCATAAAAACACCTCATTTCTAAATTCTTATTTGTATATTTCTTTTATATTATCATATTCTTTAACATCTAACACCAGTTATTTTGAAAAAAAGAGGGATATCACTGCTTGTATTTGCAAGTAGGTTTTGTCACTGATATTCTCTTTAGAGAAAAGGAAGTTCGATTTATAGCAATCAATAATGGTATTGACAGTGACCGTCAAGAAAGCAGTGAGTTCGCACCATTTCTGAATATTATGAATGAGTGGTTTGTCAGAGACACAAGCAAGAAAATTTCTTCCATTCTTTGGATCGATGAGGTATAATGCGGTTATGAGAAAAACCATAGAATGAGAAACAACCATAGAATGAGAAACAACCATATAGCAGAGGAGATTGTGTAGTATGAAGGAACAGAAGAAATCTTCCTGGGGAGCGGCTCTGGTGTCGTTTTTTAAGGAATATTTACTAAACTTTTCAGGTCCGGGGCATCTTGCATATGATGAAAATTTAACCCATGAAGGAAAAAGAAAGAAAAAATATATCTGGAGAGTGCTTCTGCTGTTCATTGCGGCAGTATCAGCTTTGCTCCCTTTTATAGCTTGGAATATGTTTGTTCCAGATGTGCTATGGGCAAAAATAGTTACCGTTGTGATGTGTGAAGGCTATACTGTTTTTATAGTAAGCATGGAGATTCTCGAAGTAAAGGATGAGTTAAAGGAAGATATGTTAAAAATAGGGGAATATAAAATTCCTTCCAAAGGAAGTATTTCTTTGTTTAAAGAAATTGATTTTAAGATTGTTCAAACAGATTATTCTTATACAATATTGATTTCTAAGAAACCATTAAGATGGCTTTATAAGAAGTTCCATGTTACAATCTATGGAAGACATGGAAAAGTGAAAAAGATTGAATTGGTTCGAGCAGACAAAAAATATTCTATGAAATATGAAACAATGAATGATACGGTTTTAGAAAAGTTGCGAGAAGAAAATAATAGATTTTTAAGGAAATGCTTAGGCACTCCCAGTAAAAAGAGTATGACAGGTGTCGAATATCATTATGAGTGGGGACAAATACAATCGTTCTATGATAATCGTTCTTGTCAAACAGGCATCGTAATTATGTTTTAAAATAAGGAAATTAAATCTCCACAGCTTTACTGAGCAGGAAATCTGAAAAGATCTCCTGCTTTTTTGCTCCCAAAATTGAATATGGAACTCTAAGGCACTTACTGTTTTCACTTTGAAAATGACAGGTGCTTTTTTCGTTTCAGGAAAGGAGTCACATGAATGTATTTGAAGTTGTAAAAGGAAATGTTACTGCCCGACAAGCCGCAGAAGCCCATGGCTTGAAAGTCGGTCGCACAGGCATGGCGTGCTGTCCGTTTCACTCGGATAATTCCCCCAGTATGAAGCTGGATGAACGCTATTACTGTTTTGGCTGCGGAGTGACCGGAGATGCTGTTAATCTTGCTGAAGATTTTGGTCTTAACTATGACAGCCGACAAAAGCCCCGTGTCCGCCCTCGTATTCGTAATCCGACACCGGAACAGAAATATCAAAAAGAAGAAAATCATTGTTACAAGGTGCTAACAGATTATTTTCATCTTCTTAGGGAATGGGAAAAAAACTATGCTCCCAAACAGCTTAGAGCAGAGCGAGAAAGGTAAGGTTTATAATACTGACCTTTCAAGTCCTCTGCTGTATCATGGTGCTGTTGGCTACGCCTTGTTCCTTGACCTCACTACTTCACATCACTTTAACCGTTTTCTCTTCATATTGATAATTCCATATACTAATAAGCCACCGCCTACTATACCTCCAAAAATTAAAATTAGAGTATAGACATTTGCATTAACGCAAATATTAGTTGACCAATCAGAAAAATTAGTTGAAAGAATTGTTAATTGCTTTTTATGTTCCGCAAAATATGCATACACATCATTTGTAAATGCCATCCAAATACAACTTATGATTAAAATTATTCCCGCTTTTATCCATACATTTACCGGAAGATACCTTGCTACCAAGAATATAAGCCATACTCCTGTCATAAGAATAAGTGAAACTGTATAACCAGTTCTCATTCCTTCTATATCTCCCGAATGATTGCACACTTCAAAAATCGTAAGAAAAAGCCACAAGGTATCCCATGTCAATGTAATCAACGCCTTTTTATCAGACAAAATTGGTGGCAATGTGATATTCCTAATTACCAATGGAAAAAATACAATGGACAATCCAAAAATCGTTGGTATCGTCCACAAAACAAATTCTCCCCCTCCATTCATTCGGTCTACAAAAAAGAATATAAGAAGTAACGCTATTACGCTGGCTAATATACTTTTTGTCATTCTTCTTTGTGTAGAAAGGAGTGGTACAACTGACAATGATGCTACCAACAACATAGAAGCCGTTAATACCGCAAACACTCCTAAGCCACCACCACTACTCATTGATACAATAAACGTAATCACAACTGGAACCATGAGTATTAGAGCTATCATAATTCCTGCCTTGTATGCCATATTTCTTTCTTTTTTTGCATGCCTCTCTAATATACCCTCTGCTTCATCTTTCATAACTGTATCAATCGTAGTATTTCTCAATGCTTCATATGTTTTTTTACATTTCTCGCAAGTCATTAAATGCTGTTCCACCATTTTTTTACTAGCCGAAGTACAGGCATTGTCATAATAAAGCGGAAGTAAATCTTGCACAACATCACATTCATTAAATTTATCTTTACCCATTTTCTACCATCCTTTCCTGAATTTTCAATCTTGCCCTATGATAAGTAACTCTTGCCCAGTTTTCAGTTTTTTGAAAAATCATTCCTATTTGTGAAAATGATAATTCTCCAAAAACTCTCAACTGAAATACTTCTTTATAGGGTTCTTGCAGTTCGTGAAGAATCAAATGAATTTGAAGAGCAGTATCCTTATCCTCTGTTGCTTTCTCTATATCAACAGTTGATGTTGAAACCGCTTCATCTAATTCCGATAACTTTGTGTTTTTTCGACATTCATCAATCGCAAGATGTTTTGCAATTCCACATAACCATGTAAGTTCACTAGAATTACCTTTAAATTGTTTTTTCGCCGTCATCGCCTTAAAAAATGTATTTTGAGTTATTTCTTCTGCACAAGACGGATTTCTTATGATTGTCATAACATACGAATACACTTGCATATAGTATGAATGATATAATTTTTCGTAGTCCAGAACTGCTCACCTCCTTCTTTTCATAGGTTAGTCGAAAAAAAGATAGTTTCGTTACAAATATTTTAAAATATTTGTATTTTTCTTGCAAATTTGCGATGCAGATTTTATAAAAGAAATCGGTAAAGACTTGGTAGAAAACTGGTGATCATTTGGTACGTTTTGCGCATAAAGAAACAGCGCTGATTACTTTAATCAGTACCGCTTCTTCCGTTGTTCTACACTTTTCCAAAAGATACCGAACCAATAACCCTGCATTGAAACCGGCTTTACGAACTTTGGGATAATATTTCTCATAAACTGGCAGACACTGCATTGCAAACTTTTTTCGTTCTTCTGTAATCTGAAACGTATGTTTCTCATGAATAAAATTTCCATGTTTTCTTAACATTTCTCCCCAGTCAAAACCAGTTTGATAATGTGTATTTTTAAATCTCCCATGATACATTCTTACACCTGCTTTTATGATTTTTCGTCTGTAAGATCTTACATATTCATAACCTAACAGAATAAAAAATTCTTGTCAATGAAATAAAATTTGTATTCAAAAACACACGACTTACCACTAAAGCAACGACTTTTTCAAATCAGCAATCCATGCCTTAATTGCTTTTGCTAACGTAAGCTGCTGATGAAGGACCGCCATACCTGTTGCTGGAACATCTTCCGCTTTTTCTTTCAATTTCAGATTATCTTCTAAATAGTTTAAGAGAATATCTGTATTCATTTCTATTTCATCTAAACAGTCCCGTTGCTCTTCTTTGGTCATACTCTCTAAATTCACAATGACTGCATTGAAATCTAAAAACATATGAATCGGCTTTTTAGAAAGCTCATGCATCAGTTTTTTAAACTCCGCCTTTCCACTTTCCGTTAACGAATACACTGCTTTTTCCGGCATATTTCCCTCCTTTTCCATTCGGCTGGAAATGAACCCTTTCTGTTCTAACTGAATCACTTTTTTGTAAATAGAAGGTGTGCTAATCTTTACCCATTTTGAGATGTTCCGATATTCCACCAGTTTCTGAATGTCATATGCACTTAATTCCTCTTTTTTTAACATTCCTAACACAATTAAGTCAATGGTCGCCATTTGTTTTTCCTCCTTCCATCTTGACAACTACTGTAAATTATAGTAGTATAACTTTTGCATTTCAATTACTATATTTTATAGTAGTATATTTTATATTATATGTCAAGTGAAAGGAGTTACACGTTATGAACAATCAAAAGCAAAAAATGGAATTACTCGGAAATGCACCTATTCCAAAAGCATTCTTGGCTATGGGAATCCCAACCATGATTGGAATGCTGATTAACGCTTTGTATAATCTTGTAGATGCGTACTTTGTAAGCGGATTAGGTGAAAGCCCAATGGGGGCAATTTCTATCGTTTACCCTCTTGGACAAGTTGTTGTCGGTTTAGGATTACTATTTGGAAACGGGGCAGCATCCTACATTTCAAGACTACTGGGACAAGGGAAAGACGAACAAGCAAATAAAGTTGCAAGCACTTCTCTTTATTGCAGTTTGTCCGTAGGGACAGTTCTCATTCTTTTCTGCGTTGTATTTCTAGAGCCGATTTTAATTCTTCTCGGTGCAACCAAAAGCATTCTTCCTTACGCAATGACCTATGCAGAAATTTACATTATTTCTTGTATTTTCAATGTATTTAACGTTACCATGAACAACATTGTCACAAGCGAAGGAGCTGCTAAGACTACAATGTTCGCCCTGCTGATTGGAGCAGTCTTGAACATTGCTTTAGATCCGATTTTTATCTATACCTTTAATTTGGGTGTTTCAGGTGCAGCCATTGCAACCGCAATTTCACAGATTATATCTACTCTCGTTTACCTGTACTACCTTTTCAGCAAAAAAAGTATTTTTCGTTTCCGCTTAAAAGACTGTTCCTTTTGCAAAGAGATTTTTTCAGAAATATTCAAAATCGGAGTTCCTACGCTTGTATTTCAACTATTAACCAGTCTTTCCATTTCTCTGATTAACAACGCTGCCGGTGCTTATGGAGATGCTGCCATCGCCGGAATGGGTGTCGTCACCAGACTCGTTTCTATGGGAAGTCTGACTGTATTCGGCTTTATAAAAGGATTCCAGCCTATTGCAGGATATAGTTATGGTGCAAAGAAACACCATCGACTGCGTCAGGCAATCAAAACCTCCATTCTTTGGTCAACCATTTTTTGTATTGTTGTAGGCTTCGCATTTTTCCTCTTTCCAACACCAATCGTCTCACGGTTTACAACCGGAAATATAGAAATGATTCACATCGGAACCAGTTCCTTACGAATCAACGGTATTACTTTTATGCTCTTTGGATATTACACAGTATATTCCTCTCTTTTCCTGGCATTAGGAAAAGGAAAAGAAGGTTTCTTACTTGGGGCATGCAGACAAGGGATCTGCTTTATCCCTGTTATTCTCATTCTTCCCTCCATATGGGGATTAAATGGAATTTTATACGCACAGCCAATCGCTGATGTCCTTTCTTTTCTCATCAGTCTGTTGATGGCTCTTTCTCTTCATAAGCAGTTAAAATTATCTGAAACTCAAATAAACTAATTTATAACACCAAAAGCGGCACCACCCTGTCTGTGATTTTCTCAATGCCCTGCAATGGACGGAACGGAACGCATACGCTTCTGTCTGCACCGCTTTCTCCGTTCTGATACTACTTAAACATAACGCCCAATAATAGACAAGAAGACTTGCAAGGTTTCTGGCCTTTCAAGTCCTCTGCTGTATCATGGTTCTGTTGACTTTGTCCGTTCCGTCAAGGACTGCCCTAGGTTGTATCGGCTTCGCCTTGTTCCTTGACCTCACTACATTTTCCCTATTTCTTGACACAACAAAAGCCTGCACGAACTTTCTCCAATCCGACAGGCTCTTATTCTTTCACATACTCTATCAATTCTTCTATTCCACAATCCAAGTAACTGCACAGTTTACAGATTAGTTGTGCGTCTAATCTCTGAAATTCATTTCTGCAATAGCGATTGAAATTAGACCTCGGTATATCCAATTCTTTACAAATGGTATTCTTACTAATCCCTTTTTCTTTCAGCAGTTCCTCTATGTGAAGTTCCAAATGTCCATACTTCATTACCTCACCTCTACATAAAAGTATATTCAATAAATCTTTATGTAGTAATTCACTATATAGTAACAGAGGTATGTCAAAATGAAAAAGAAATTATTATTTTCCACTATTATTCTAATCTTGCTTGCAGGTATTCTCTATTACATTAGCTTGCCCGATTATCTTGTATTTAACAGTATGTCATTCAGCAATGGGGCTAATCGTGATACCGAACTACAAGTTATTGTATATCAATACTGCAATATTGATGAAGTGATAGCGGAAATTGAAACAGAGCATAATCAAATCAATGGAACTCCCACTACTCTTACAATCAATCTGCACCACTCTAAACTGTCTTTTCACAATGGATATAAACCATTCTATACCACTCCTATCAATTATGATTAAAAAGAGAAAAGCAGACAGTCTCATCATCAAACAAACTGTCTGCTATAAACTGGAAGTTATCTCACTCCTGTTAAGATAAAATTCATTAGCTGCTCTACATCATCAAAATCATCATAATCTCCGTTGATGCCATCTCGATGATACACAACTCCATTTTTCTCATTTCTCTCTAAACAGTCCAAAAGCTTTTCTTCTCCATATTTTTTAGCAAATAAAGTAAATGTGTATGGTTTGATTTTGCCCAATAATCCTTTCTTGCAATTTTCTTCACACTTATAACAATGTGTCAATTCTTTTTCAATTGAACATTTTTTATTCTCGCAAACATCATTATCTGGGCAACCATTTGAGCCACATCCATTACAATCAGCATTTTCTGTGCATAAGCAACACGCAAGCCCACATCTGGCAATTCCTAATTCCCTTTTCATTTGCACACCTCCGCAACTTTCAGTTTATATCGCTTCTCTCAGTCTCTATGTCCAATTAGCTTGCAAACCATTCTTTTAATTCTTACAACAATTCCTCCAATGCCTCCCAGTCTTGATAATAAGATGCCGAGAGCAAAAAATATCACTATAACAGTAGCCATATCCAAATAATTTTCGCCCATAGTTGGTCTCCTTTACAACTTCCACTTTGTATATTTCTTCTATATTACCATATTCTTTAACATCTAACACCAGTTATTTTC
>NZ_JBBKBX010000018.1:0-86745 GCF_037890365.1 Blautia sp. HCN-20427
GAGAGAGAACTTCTGTAGATAGTAATGTCTATAGGAGTTTTTTTTGTTTTACAAAAAATGGAACACTGTGTAGGATTCGGGGAAGATTACATATTTCGGTATTCTCTGGGGGTACAGCTGCACTGTTCTTTGAATATTCGGTTGAAAGTCTGTTGATTGTGGTAGCCGCACTCCATAGCAATAGTGGTAATGTTCATGTTGGAATTCAGAAGAAGATACCGGGCATGATTCATACGAAGTGCATTTACATATGAAGAAAAACTCACTTTTAAAACATTGGAAAAGATTCTGGAAAGCGCATATTTTCCAATGCCGAAATGTACAGCAACATCCGAGAGAGAAATGTCCTCACAAAAGTGTTCCGCGATGTAGGCAATAATACTGCAGACAATGTCCTGAGGAGGCAGTTCCTGATATTCCGTAAGCTGAAGAAGAGGAAATAGACGGCATAATATTAAGGAAAGAAAAGAGGAAATCAGGGCGCTGTCTTTTTCGGCTGCTGTTAAGGTAAACAGTCTTTTTTCTGCAAAGAGAATATCCGGATGAAGTTCTTCAGCAGCAAGTACCGGATTTGATGGAAACATGGAGAGTAGAAGCTTTTTATGCAAAGGAAGCAGGTCGAGATAACTGTTAATAATATTTAACTGTGTGTTTCCTTTTGCAGAAAGCGTATGATAGCTGTGGGGAACATTGGGAAAAATCATAGCCAGGGAACCCTCCGGGATAACATATTTTTCCCTGCCAATTTGCATTTCCAGCGAGCCTTTCATGACATGTACAAGTTCAATATAGCTATGTACATGTAAGGGATATTGTAAAGAGTTGAATTCTTCTACAGCAAAAAAATAGTCTTCTTTATTTTCGTAAAACATATGGAAACCTCTGCAATAAATGTGTGGTATTTCTTTTGTATTATGAATCATTATAAGTGAGTATCTGATATAATGTCAAATAGCAAAAGAAGAAAAATAGTATGTGTGAAAAGTGGTATAGAAAAATAAAGGAGAGGGATTATTATGAATAAAAATGCATGTGCCCAAACACCGCCCATGGGCTGGAACAGCTGGGACTGTTATGGGGCGTCTGTGACGGAGCAGGAGTTAAGGCAAAATATTGATTACATGGCAGAACATCTGAAGTCCCATGGTTGGGAATATATTGTCTGTGACATTCAGTGGTACGAGCCTACCGCTAATTCCAGCCATTACCATAAATTTGCGGATTTATGTATGGATGAGTATGGCAGGCTTTGTCCGGCGCCTAATCGTTTTCCATCTGCCGCAGATGGCAGCGGCTTTACAAAGATTGCGGCCTATGCCCATGAAAAAGGATTAAAATTCGGAATTCATATTATGCGGGGAATTCCCCGTCAGGCAGTGTCTCAGAATGTAAAAATAAAAAACAGCATATATACGGCCAGAGAAGCAGCGCATCCGTCCTCTATCTGTTGTTGGAATACAGATATGTACGGGCTGGATGCCACAAAGCCGGGAGCACAGGACTATTATGATTCTATTTTGGAATTGTATGCGTCCTGGGGTGTGGATTTGATTAAGGTAGATGATATTTGCGTAAAATATGGGCAGATAAATAATGAGAGTACTCTGGCTTACGGGGGTGATGAAATCCAGCTTTTAAGACATGCCATTGATAAATGCGGACGTCCGGTAGTGCTTAGCTTATCTCCGGGTCCGGCTATGGTGGAGCAGGCAGAGCATTTGCGGAAAAATGCCAATATGTGGCGGATTACCAACGATTTGTGGGATAGTTGGGAAAATATTATGGAAATGTTTGCCCGTTGTCATCAGTGGAGCCCTTATGTGTCGGAAGGCTGTTATCCCGATTGTGATATGCTGCCGGTAGGGCATATTTCCATTCGGGGCTGTGAGCATGGACTGGGAGAGAGACAGAGCCGTCTGAGCAGGGCAGAACAGCGAACTATGTTTACGCTGTGGTGTATATTCCGTTCTCCTATGATGCTTGGCTGTGAACTTACTGATATGGATGAATGGACAAAATCACTGGTTACCAATGATGATGTTTTGGGGCTTCTGAAGAAAAGCAGAAATGCCCGTCAGATTTTGCGTACCTATGATTTGATTGTCTGGAAAGCAGAGGATAACGAGAACAATTCTTATATAGCATTTTTCAATATTACCAATTGGAAAGAGACATTCCGTATTAGTCTGGAACAGTTGGAACTGGAAGGCCGGTATTGTGTATACGATATGTGGAGACAGGCAGAGTGCGGAGACTGTGAGGGCAGTCTGAGTGTATCTCTGGATTCTCACGATGCGGTACTGTACAGGCTGAATTAGAAACCAAGGGGCTGTCGTATGAAGTGGATATCGAGGATATTTATACATTTTGAACACAAAATGTATAAATATCCTGATTGCCGTTTCCTGTGGCAGTCTCTTTGGTTTTCTATCAAACCGTATCTATTAAATCACATCCGCTTACGATTTTACTCCAAAGATTTTCTCTCAGTTCTACTTTAGTGTCATGTGGATATTTCACATCTGCCGTCCAGTAGGGAAGGCGTGTCTGTTCCAGTTCTTCCAGCCGGTCCAAATCTCCATTTACATAAGAGGAGACTCTTCTTGCCGTGCTTTCCAAGCGGGTTTTTACACCGGACAGTTTGATGTCCATGAGTTCGTAGCCGAAAGGTTTGGCATCTGCCATCCACAGTTTTTCACGAAGCAGGTGCATATGTTGGAGATTCTCCAGAATATTGGGGATAACTTCCGTACAGATTTTCTGTAGTGTGGATAAGTTCTTTGTATCGTAAGCCTTTTTTAGATGTATTCCAAGGTCGGCTTTTTGGGAAAGCACCTGAGCAAAGGATTCATAAAAACGGAAGAAATCTGCATATTTTGAGGAGGTTTCCTGGCATTTCGCAAGTTTATCGGCCAAATTTCCATAGTACGTTTGCGTATCCATTCCTTGAATATGATAATCAAACATACCAAGCATAGGGTCCTGGTAAAGCAGGTACTTGGAAGGATTGTCCGCAGAAAGGTTTTTGCCTGTTCCCTGGAAAAGTGCATCAAAATTATCCAGAAGATAAAAGTCTTCCAAACGTGCATCGATACAGTCAGTAAAGAGTTGGGAGACTTCTTCTTCAGAAGGATTTTCCTGGAAGCAAAGGGCGGCGAACAGGATAAGCCCCGGATAAATGGCGGCAATAGGAGTCTCCGCACCGTTGTCCATCCAGCCTGTAGCGAAAACTTCCGAAATACCCTGGCTTTGACATTCCTGCAAAGCACTGCGTGTACACTGAAATGCTTTTCCGTAATTGGGGGCAATACCGTTCCAGTTCCAGATACCGCCTGCAAAAATGGTTCGTGAAGAAAGTTCTTTATGTACGCGCAGCATATTCCGGTAGACATTTCTGTCCAAATTATAGTAATCCCAGTAAACAAGTCCAAGGCCGTCATCTGGTTTTGTCCAGGAGGAAGTGTCTGTGTTTTCGTCCACGTCATAATAGCCTTTTCCATTATTGGAAGTGATGTACATATCACTCCACATCATTGGTTTCCAACCCAGTCTGCGGCAGATTTCCAGTACACGCTGGCTGTGTTCACGGATAAGAAGAGAACTTTCTCTATAACCGTTTTCCCGCAGATAATTGCCAAGACCCAGCATAAGGGCTTCATCCATACCAATGTGAATGTTTCTGGAAGAAAAACAGTCTTTTAAAGAGCACAGAAGTTGTTCCAGAAAGGCGTAAACTTTTTCTGAACCAACCATGAGGATATCTGCGTTGTCTTTTAAATCCTGTCCCATAGGCCATTTTAATGCATTTCTCAGATGAGCCAGAGTCTGAATGCAAGGAACCAGTTCGATGCCGAAATTTTGGGCATAAGCATCCAGCTGGCGCAGTTCTTCCTGAGAGTAGCGGCCGCGGTAAGTGCCAAAGTAAGGAAGGCCCGGTACCTCATAAGTGTCTTCTGTATATAACAGTAATTGATTCATTCCAGCTTTAGCTAAAATGCGGATAAGTTTTTTTACCGTTTCCGGAGTAGAAACTGCATTTCGGGAACAATCCAGCATAAATCCGTTCTTCTCAAAGAATGGTGTTTCCTGACGTTCAAAATCTTCTCTGCTGTGGTGAAGAAGATAATTCAGTTCCCGAAAGTAATGAGCTGCCTCACGGCAGACGATTCTGCAGTTATTTCCAGTTTTGGAAACCATCAGTGTATTGACCGAAGAATCTACCGTTACGGAAACCTGAAGTTTTTCACAGAGGCTTGCCAAATCGGCATACTCTTCCAATAAAAGATTGGTTCCTTCATCTAAAAGGGATACAGTTTTGCTGTCAGCATCATAAGAAAAATACATAATTTTGTTCTCCTTTATAAGTTAAATTTGTTGATGCGCATGAAAGAACTTTTTCTGCTGTGTGTAATAGTAAAGAATAAACAGCACTGCGGTCAGTCCCCAGGAAATGGGGTAGCACAGCAGAATGTTGGAAACACCCGGTCTGTGAGGAACTACGAAGAATATCCAGATAATACGCAGGATACATACACCACCGCAGGTCATCAGCATAGGAACCAGAACATTTCCAATACCTCTTAGTGTACTGGAAAGGATTTCTATAAAAATAAAGAGTACATAAGAAGGCGCAATAATATGAATAATTTTCATACCGATTTTTAAAACTTCCGGGTCCGTAGTAAAAAGCCGCAGAAGATATTCCCCAAAGAATAAAAGCAGAGCGCTTACCAGGATGGATGCCAGAAAATCCATAAATAAACAGATTTTGACACTTTTTTTCATACGGTCGTATTTTTGCGCGCCGTAGTTTTGTCCGATAAAGGTGGTAATAGACACGCTGAAAGCACCGGAAATCATCCAGTAAATAGCATCAATTTTGCCAAAGGCAGTATAGGCCGCCATGGTGCTGGTGCCGAGGTCATTCAGGGAGGTTTGTATAATCATATTGGCAAGATTGTACATAACAGACTGAATACCGGCGGGAAGACCTATGGTTATAATAGAAACCAGCAAAAACTTGTGAAAGCGGATTTCCTTTGGATGCAGGCAGTACATATCCGTGGACTTCAGCAAAGCCCAGATGACCAGTACAGCGCTAACTGCCTGGGAGACTACTGTGGCAATGGCAGCGCCTGCAACCCCCATATTGAAACCAACGACTAGAAGAACATCCAGAAAGATGTTGATAAAGCAACATGCAATCAGAAAATAAAGCGGTCTTGTGGAATCCCCTACAGCCCGGAGAATAGCGGAGCCTACGTTATAAATAAACACAAAAATAATGCCGCCAAAGTAAATCCGAAGATAGGTGGCAGAGTCAGCCATAACGTCTGCAGGTGTTTTCATAATTTTTAGCATGGAAGGTGTGAAAAGAATTCCTGCTATAGTAATCAAAATACCGCCTGCAACGGACAGGGCTGCCGCCGTATGAAGGGTGTCGTTCAAGTCCTTTTTATTTTTGGCACCATAGTAACGGGCGATGATAACAGTTGCGCCGGAGGAGAGCCCCACAAAGAAGCCCACAATCAGATTTACCATCTGTCCGGTAGAGCCGCCTACGGCAGCAAGGGCTCTGGTTCCCACGAATCGCCCCACCACTACTGCGTCCGCTGTGTTGTAAAGCTGCTGAAACAGCGTTCCCAGCATAATTGGAAAAAAGAAAAACAGCAGCTGCTTCCAGATGACACCTTCTGTAATCTGGTTAACCGCCTTTTCTTTTGTGCTCATAAAATTCCCCCTTGTTATTTGTAAAATAGCAGACACATAAGTATATATATCACAGCTTTAGCAAAATGTCGATATTGAAAAGTTATAATAATTTTACTATTTTTTGGTGAGGTTTATGGTATGATAAGGTTAAAGAAAAAGCGGGAAGCAAACGAGGAGGTAGATATTTATGGAAATAAGGATTCGTGTAGCAAATCCAGCGGGAAATATTACAATCTTTGTTATGGACAGGGTAAAAACAGAAGCCTATTCCGCAATAGCCGGACAGTTGCTGAAGCGGGAAGAACTGCACGCAGAGCAGGTGGGATTTGTGGAAACAAAAGAAGGGCAGGGGATGCATATGCAGATGATGGGGGGAGAATTCTGTGGAAATGCAACGAGGAGCTTCGGCTACCTGCTTAGTATGCTTTCGAAAGACAAGCCAAAGGAAGTTATGGTGGATGTCAGCGGTTCGGAGAAAGTTTTGAAAGCAGAGGTTGATTTGGAAGAAGGCACCAGCCGGGTGGAAATGCCGGTTCCTTTGGAGATAAAGGAGATTCATCTGGGGGAAGAGGGTGTTTACCCCGTTGTAGTATTTGAGGGAATTTGCCATATGATTGTGGAGTCAGAACCAAGAGACCAGGAGTTTGTGAACCGACTGATGAAAAAGGCAGAACAGATTTGTCCCTGTGATGCTTATGGGGTAATGTTTTTGCAGGGAAAAAATATGGTGCCGGTAGTGTATGTGAAGGAAACGGATTCCATGGTATGGGAAAGCAGCTGTGGAAGCGGAAGCATGGGGGCTGCCGTTTATCTTTCCCAGGCAAAGGAAAATGGATGGTATAGCTGTGAACTGCATCAGCCCGGAGGTGTGATTGAGGTTTCTGTCTGCAGAGAACAGGGAAAGGTTACGGCATGTAAAATGGGCGGTCCGGTTACAATTTCAGAGGAAATGAAAGTAGAAGTGAACATATAGAAAGGTTGAATAAGTTATGGAATGCGGAAGGCTGAGACATCCATATATTGCAGTTATGAAGGAGGGAAGATTATCCTACGGCGGAAATCAGCAGTGGAGCAGGAAGAAAGCCGTGCAGAAATACGGCTGCGGAGTGATTGCAGGGACGGATTTACTGCTGTACTTGAGTTTACATAAGGAGTATTGTAAGGGAAAAGAATTTAAGAATTGGGAAAAGGAAAATGGGATTTTAGAGGCAGAAGAATATATGGAACTGGCAGAAACCATGAGGCGTCACTATTTCCCCGTAATTCCCGGACTGGGAATGCCGGGGTGGCTGCTGTCAGGGGGTGTTAATCGGTATTTTCGTGCAAACCGAATTCCGTTGAAAGTTTCTTTCGGGGTATTGGGAAGAAATTTCAGAAATAGAATCGGCGCCATGCTGGCCCATGATATTCCGGTAATTCTGGCTGTGGGTCCTAATTTTCCTCTGCCTTTAAAGAAGCATAAACTGACGTTTTATGAGAAAAAGGGCAGCGCTTATGAGGAAAGCTGCAGCGTGGCAGCGCATTTTGTGGCTGTTACGGCTCTGGACGGGCCTTGGATGCAGATATCCTCCTGGGGAAAAATGTATTATATTAATTTGTGCGAGTATCAGGAATATGTGCGCAGACACAGTCTGTTTCTTATCAGCAATATTTTTTATATTCGGAAAAGGAAACGGATTTCTGTATAAGAAAAGTTTCAGAAAAGAAACAGCGGATGTTTCTGAGTATACAGAAAAATCCGCTGTGTGTTACAGACAGAAAGATTCTTTTACAATCTGGGCAAGCATTCTCTGGCCGGTTTCCGTCAGATGGATACCGTCTGTGGTAATGGCCTCAAATCCCATTTCCCGGATTTTGGCGTTCATTGGTTCCTGAAGGGGAATGAAGAAAGCCCCGTAATTGCGAGCCAGCTTTTTGATGTTTTTGGACATTTTTTTCTGCCAGGGAACCCAGTCCTCATATTTTCCATCTTTTGGGAAAATAAAGGGCTCCAAAATAATTACTTTGGCATTGGTTTCTCTGGATAAATCAAAAAGCATTTCGTGGTAAGCGCGAATGCTGTCTTCCAGCATATAAAGCTTGTCCTGTTCGGAAGCCTCTGCACCAACAATGAACCCGATGTCATTAATGCCCACCAGAATACTGACATAGTCCGGGTGCAGAGAGATACACTCTCCATGAAGGGTCTGGGCAATATGCTCAGTGACATAGCCCTCTACACCTCTGTTGATAATCGTCCAGTCCTGATTTTGGTCTTTTAATGTTTCTGAAAATATATTCACATAACCAAAGCCAAGCTGATTGGAGGATTCCTTTCTGCCGGCATCGGTAATACTATCACCTAAAAATACAATAAGTCCCATAGCCTGTACTCCTTAATCCATACAATGGATATAGATTTATTTTGCGGCGGGAAATCTGCTGTGTAGATTTTGCCGTTTATATAATACATTTTAACTGAAAATCCTCGGCATTGCAAACGATAATTTTGTGGAGTCTGGACAAATAGTAAATTTGGTACTTATTTTGCTTTACAAATCCAAAAAGCAGAGGTATAATCGGAATCAACTTCAAAGCAATTATCTTATTTTCAAGTCAGCGGTTCCGCTGAGATTTCCAAACAAAGTTACAATTTTATACAGGAGAAGGGGTGGTTTTATGTCTGTACAGTCGTGCCTTGTTTTAGTGATTGCGGGTACAGCGGTTCTCATGGATTTTCTGATGGAAAAGGTGATCAACAGTTTTATTTGCCTGGGTCTGCTGGCGGGATTCGTGACGTGCCTGCAGGAGGAGGGAATCCGGGGAATTCCCGTATATGCGGCTGGGGTTTTGATTCCCTGTGTTCTGCTTTTGCCTTTGTTTTATTTTCGTATGCTGGGGGCGGGAGATATTAAGGTATTCGCTGTACTGGGAGGTCTGACAGGCAGCCATGGGATTTTATCCATCATGTTTGGCTCATTTCTTTTAGGGGCTGTTTTATCTTTGGCATTTTTGATTTCCTGCGGGAATCTAAAAGAACGCATCTCTTATTTTTTTCACTACTTTTATAAGTATTTTGTAACCCATCAGGTACAGTCTTATATTCAAAAAGGACAGAAGGCGGAGAATTTTCATTTTACCGTTCCCATTCTTTTGAGTGTTATGCTTTATGCGGGAGGTTTCTATTGAAGAAAAATGTAATAGCAGTATGTGACAGCGATGCAGAATATGCCTGTAATTTTGCAGAATATTTAAACAGCAGGAAAAAACTGCCCTTTCAGGCAGAGGCGTTTACCAATGCAGGGACGCTTTGTGATTATGCAGGGAAAAATCCACCGGAAATTTTATTGATTGCAGAAGCTGATGTGGATAGCCAGGTAGAAAAACTGGGGACAGAAAACATGATTGTGTTGTCTGATGAAAAGGACAAAGAAGAGGGTCAGCATAAGTTTGTGTACAAATATCAGTCTGCGGAAAGCGTGATTCAGGAAGTTATGAATTACTATACCCGAAATTCAGCGCCGGCGTTTTATGCTATGTCAGAGCGCAGAATGTCTGTTATAGGGGTGTATTCGCCGGTGTCCAGATGTGGAAAGACCCTGTTTGCCCTTACTGTGGGGCAGATTTTAGGCGAGAGAAAATCAGTTTTATACGTGAATATGGAGGACTATTCTGGATTTGACCAGTTGTTTTCAGGGCATACGGGAAAGAATCTTACGGACTTTTTCTATGAACTGCGCTGCAAGGAGGGGAAGATGCTGCATTGCATGCAGGAGTTGATTCGGCCTATGGGAAAAATGGATTATCTGCCGCCTGCGGAGTCACCGGAGGATGTAAGAGATATTTTATTTTCGGAGTGGCTGCAGCTTTTTGATTTGATTCGCAAAAACAGCAGATATGAAGTTCTGATTCTGGACATCGGCAGCTGTACAGACCAGCTCTTTCGTATTCTGAACCTGTGCAGCCATGTCTATATGCCTGTTCAGGAGGATCTTATGGCACGGTGCAAACTTGCCCAGTTTCAGAAGCTGGTAAAAAGCTGGGGCGCCATAGAGGAAGAGCGAATCCGGGAAATTCGTCTTCCGGCATTTCAGCCGGAATGTACAGATGGAAATCTGATAGAGTCCCTTTCCTGGGGAAAGTGGGGAACTTGTGTGAGAAAGGTGTTGGAAAAGAATGGAGAGTTTAAGACAGCAGGGAAAACCTGAGTATTTTCAGGACCTCAGGAATAGGCTGCTGCAGCAGCTGGAAGAAAACTGGGAGGATTCGGATACAGAGGTGTTGGAACTCATCGATGAATTGATGGCTGGTTATTGTAAAACGGTGTATATGTCCATTTCCCAGAGACAGAGTCTTAGGAAAGAGCTGTTTCAATCTGTGAGAAAAATGGATATTTTGGAGGAACTTCTGGAGGACGACAGTATTACCGAAATTATGGTAAATGGTTGGAATCGGGTTTATATTGAGCGGGGAGGACGTATTTTTCCCTGGAACAAAAGTTTTTCTTCTCCGGAAAAGCTGGAGGATGTAATTCAGCAGATGGCAGCCCGGTGCAACAGGGTGATAAATACCATGCAGCCCATTGTGGATGCAAGACTGAAAAACGGAGAGCGGGTCAATGCAGTCATTGCTCCGGTGGCCCTAGATGGACCGGTGCTGACTATTCGCCGTTTTCCAAAAGATCCTATTACCATGGAAAAGCTGATTGAGATGGACAGCCTGAGCCGGGATGCAGCGCAGTTTTTGGAGAAACTGGTGCAGGCGGGGTACACCATTCTAATCGGCGGAGGCACGGGGTCAGGAAAAACTACTTTTTTAAATGCCTTGTCTGAGTACATCCCCAAAGACGAAAGAGTGATTACCATTGAGGACAATGCAGAACTGCAGATTCAGGGAATTGCAAATCTGGTGCGTCTGGAATGCAGACAGGCTAATATTGAGAAATCTCAGGAGATTACCATTGGGGACTTGCTGAAAACGTGTCTGCGCATGAGGCCCAGCCGGATTATTGTGGGGGAGGTACGTTCCAAAGAGGCAGCGGAACTTCTGCAGGTGGTGAATGTGGGAAACGACGGAAGTTTATCTACGATTCATGCAAATAGCTGCAAGGATATGATAAGTCGCCTGGAAACCATGGTATTGATGGGGATGGAACTTCCCATTCCGGTTATCCGGCGGCAGATTGTTTCGGGCTTTGATATTTTCGTTCATCTGGGAAGGATGAAGGATAAAAGCAGGAAGGTTCAGGAAATCTCTGAAATTGACAGAATTGAGGCAGGTGAGGTGATTTTAAATCCGTTGTATGTAAGAACTTCTGGTCTGGAGAAGACAGGGGAGATGATACACAGGGAAAAATGCAGGAAGGCAGGAATTATGTTATGAAGAAAAACAGAAAAAAACGGGAAAAGACAGATTATCAGACATATCACTTATCCTGGCAGCAATGGATACAGTATACAGCAGAATCGGTGGCTTTGTGCGCAGGAATTAACTATTTATTTTATAAAAGTCCGGCTGTGTTTTTGTTTATGCTGCCTGTTCCGGTGTGGTATATCCGTCAGAGAAGGCGGCAGCAGATCATTCTTCGGAAAAGACGTTTGCAGAATCAGTTTAAAGATGCGCTGAATGCCATTCAGGTCGGGATTGCTTCCGGCTATTCTCTGGAAAACACGGTCCGGGAGGCAAGAAAAGATTTAGAGCGGATATACAGTAAAGAGGCAGAAATGACACAGGAATTTGCCTACATGGAAAGTCAGATAAGACATGGCGTATCCTTGGAAGAGCTCCTGTATGATTTGGGACTTCGCAGCGGTGTGGAGGATATTATGAATTTTTCGGATGTATTGATACAGTCTAAGAAAATGGGAGGAAATATGCGGATTGTCCTGCAAAACTGTATTACTTCCATAGAGGAAAGATTGGAAGTGAAAAAGGAGATACAGGCGGTGCTGTCTTCCCGGAAGATGGAGCAGAAAATTATGAGTGTGATTCCACTTGGGATTATTCTTTATATGCAGCTTACTTCACCGGGATTTTTAGATGTGCTGTATGGAAACGAAATGGGAATCTGCATTATGACGGCTTGTCTGGCTTTGTATCTTGCGGCATTTCAATGGGGAGTGAGGTTGACGGAAATTGAAGTTTAAACTGTCCGGGAAAAAAGAATGGTATCTGGCAGTACTTATCATTGTGGTGGGAAATCTTCTGGGCATGGGTATGGCAGCGGTGGAAAAGAGGTCTGCAAAAACAGATTACCTTGAAAGAAATCCGTATGGAGAAGGGGCTTACGAGGAAACGCTGCAGGTGGAACTGGAAGACAAGCAGGAAGAAATTCAGATTTATGTGGAAGAACAGAAATATACAGAAGCAGACAAAAAACGATATCTGAAAGAAGCAGAAAAAGAACTGAACACCTGGTTTCAAAGGGTATGCGGGGATAAGGGCGAGATTAGACAGTCTCTTTCCTTTCCGGATAAGCTGGAACAAAATCCCGTGACTTTGTCGTGGAGTACCAGTCAGCCTCAGATTCTGGACTGGGAAGGAGTACTGGGAACAGGAGTTGCCCCTAAGGGAGAGATGGTGGATTTAATGTGTACCATAACATTGGAAGAGGAAATGAAAATTTGGCAGAAAGAGGTACGGGTATATCCCCCAAGACGGACAGAAAAAGAAGCGCTTCAGGAGGAAATCCAGGTACGGGCAGAGAAATTAAGCGAGGAAAACTCGAAAAAAATGTATTTGCCAGAAACTTATCAGGGAGAAGCGGTACATTACCGCAGGACAGCAGGAAATACAGGATATCTGGTATGCGTTCTTTCTGTTCTTTTAGGATTTGGCATATTTCCGTTGAAAAAGGAGAGAGAAAGACAGAAGGAAGAACTGAGAAAAAAAGAAATGCAGAGAGATTATCCGGATGTACTGGACAAACTGGTGCTGTTCTTACAGGCAGGATTCAGCATTCGGAAAGCAATGGAGAAGCTGGCCATTGACTATCAGAGAAACCGACAGAAATATCATATGAAAGAGAGGGCTGCTTATGAAGAAATTGTAAAAACGTGCAGAGAAATGGAAGGGGGTGTTTACGAGGCAGATGCTTACGAAAGGATGGGGAAACGGTGTAAAATTTCCCAGTACAAAATTCTTTCTGTGCTTCTGGTACAAAATTTAAGAAAGGGGAATCAGAACATTTTGGAATTATTGGAAAGAGAGGCGGCATCTGCAGGTGAAGAACGCAAGAGAGAAGCCAGAGTCAGGGGAGAAGAGGCTTCCGTAAAACTTTTGCTTCCCATGATAATGCAGTTAATGGTGGTATTGGTTATTTTAATGGTTCCGGCATTTTTGAGCTTTTTGTAGGGAGGTGAAAAAAATGACGTTGTTACAGGAATTTTGGAAGGAAGAAGATGCAGTGGGGGTTGTAGAGATTATTTTAATACTGGTGGTATTAATCGGTCTTGTCATCATCTTTAAAGAGCAGCTCAATAGTCTGGTAAAAAATATTCTTTCAAAAATCACAAAACAAAGCAATAGTATATAAGGCGGTGAAGGCATGAAGCAAAAAGGAAGTATGACAATCGCCATGAGCCTGATGCTTCTGGCCTTTCTGCCCTTGATAGCGGTGACTATCCGTGCGTCGCAGACAGCCTGTGCCAGAGTACAGTCTGTCAATGGAATAGATACAGCTTTGTACTCTCTTTTTTCAGAATACGATAAGGAACTTCTGGAAACGTACAATCTGTTCTTTCTTGACGCCGGATATGGCACCGGAAAACTGGATATCGGACAGATGATTAGTCAGGCAGAGCATTATGCCAAGCCGGTATTATCTTCCGGCATGACAAGGTGCAGTATACAGGCTTGTGGGGCGGAGGGCTTTCGCCTTGCCTCAGACAGAAAAGGCAAAGCGGTAGAACAGCAGATAATTCGGTATATGAAAGGCAATCTTGGAGCTGCAGGTATAGAAAAATTAAAAGATAAATTGGAAGAAAACAGAACAATTCTCCAGCAGCAGGAGGAGATTCAGGCGCAGGGCATGGAAGAAACAGTTCCGGAAAATGCTGCACCCATGGAAGGGATTTCAGCAGAAAACAACCCTCTGGAGATTATAAAAAGTTTGAAAAACAATGGATTTCTGGGATTGGTGCTGCCTGCAGATACCCAGGTGTCAGAAAAAGTGCAGCCGCTGGGGGAAGTTCTTTCTCACAGAACCATAGAAACCGGTCAGGGAGATTTTGCTCAGATGGATGTGAAAAGTTCTGTGACGGATAAACTGCTGATACAGGAGTATGTGTTGGAAAAGCTGGGTACTTTTACAGAACCGGGAAAGGAAGGTGCCCTGGATTATCAGGCAGAGTATGTACTAGGTGGAAAAGCAAGTGATAAAGAAAATTTATCCTATGTAGTAAACAGGCTTTTACTCATTCGGGAAACGGCCAATCTGGCATTTTTGTATACGGATGCGCAGAAGCGGGCAGAACTGGAGGCTTGTGCAGCAGCTTTGTCGTTTCTTCTTTTGATACCGGAAGGCATGGAACTGGTGCAGGGTGTGCTGGCAGCAGGCTGGGCTTATGTGGAAAGTTTGTCAGATGTGAGGATTCTGCTGTCTGGCGGAAAAGTGCCATTGATAAAGGATAGCACAGCCTGGAAGACACAGTTGGAAAATCTGAATCAAAATACTTCCATTACAGGTGGAAGAGGGCTGGATTATGAGGAGTATCTTCGCATTTTGTTTACATTTGCACCAAAGGAAAAGAGCCTTATGAGAACTATGGATATGATAGAACAAAATATATGTAAAACAGAAGGACGGGAAAACTTCCGCTTTGATGTTTGTGTGGATGCGGTTTCCTTATCTTTTCTGATAAAAGGTCCAAACAATATGACCTGGCAGGCAGACAGATTTTATACATATGATATGTAAAAGTAAGAAAGAAGGGCAGAGTATGGTGCGGATACGCAGACAGATGAAAATATGGAATGAGGAGGAACGGTTTCTTTGGCGTAAAGGGAGCATCACTGTAGAAAGTGCTTTTATTCTGCCTCTTTTCTTTTTTGCCATAACGATGATTGCCGGAATGTTGGATTTATATCATACAACTGTTCTGGTGCAGACGGCCTTGTGTGAAGGGGCAAAGGAATTGGGTATGTATGCCTATTGTATTTCCGGGGACAGGGAATCTCCGGTGGGTGTGGTGGATGACGGAATTTGTATGGCTTATGGAACCAGAAAAGTCAGAGAAGTGCTGAAAAAGGAATCGTTGTCTCAAATAGCAGGAGGTATACAGGGTATCAGTCTTTTGGGCTCTGCTTATGAAGGGGATATGGTTTCTTTAGAAGCTGTTTTTCTGTATCATATGCCAGCAGATATTTTCAGAAGTTTTCCGGTAAGGATAAAGGCGGAAGGAGCGGCAAGAGCCTGGGTCGGTTACAACGGAGAGAAATATGGAACAGGTAAAAGTGAAGAGATGGTGTATGTGACGGAATGGGAGAGTGTATATCATGAAAGTCAGTCCTGCAGCTATCTGCACCTTTCTCTGGAGCAGGTGTCCAGCGACCGTTTGGAAGAGAGAAAAAATCAGTATGGAGAATCTTATCATAAATGTGACAAGTGCTGGGGCGGAGAACCTGTCCGCGGAAATGTTTATATCACGGAAAGCGGAAGTCACTATCACAGCAGCAGTCAATGCAGTGGGCTTACCAGACATGTAAAACTTATAAAAAAATCGGAGTTAAAAAATCTGAAAGTATGTACCAGATGTGGAGGGGGACATTCATGATGGAAAAATGGATACTGCATATGCTTATGTTGGGGCTGTGCAGCGCAGAGGATTATAGAGAAAAGAAAATTTCCATGTGGAAATTTATATTATATGCAGGAATTGCAGTGGGGTATGGAATATGGGAGTACAGCACTGCGGATAGTCAAAGAAGCGTATGGATGGCCCAAAGTGTTTTGGGCAGTCTTCCAGGTCTTCTCATGCTTTGTATGGGGAAATTATCTCAGGAAGCGGTGGGATACGGGGATGGACTTCTGGTACTTATTATGGGAGTATCTATAGGATTTTGGGAAACGATGGGAATTCTTTTTACTGCCAGTATAGGGGCCGGTGCTGCAGCATTGTACACATTGTTGAGGCACAAAGGCGGAAGAAAGAAACAGATAGCTTTTGCGCCTTTTTTATTCCTGGGAATGGCAGGTGGAAGAGTATGGCTGGGAATTTAAAAAACTTTAAGCTGAGAGGAAGCTGCACGGTAGAAATGGCTATGATAAGTGGTGTATGGCTGTTGGTGATTTTTGCATCCCTGCTCTTGGTTGTGGGAAGCATGGAAAAGATAATAAATACAGCGGATGGCGTGGAAGCTGCTGTGTATGGGAGTGGGAAAGCGGTTAGCAGGATTTATGACGGTGTGGGAGAGGCGAAAAGAAAAGGGCAGAGCACAGGAAAGGCATACCGTGTGTCCGGCAGTAAACGGGAAATTACGGTATCGGCGGAAAACAGACTGCAGATACCTTTTCAAAATTTGGAATGGAAGCAGTCAGAGGTGATAAAAAGTAAAGTAGTTCGTCCTGTATTGTTTATAGAAAAAGTACAGAGAGCCAGAAAAATACGGGATACTTTTGAAGGATAGGGAGAGGAGGCAAAGTACGTGGAGGTTTCCTATAAGAGAAGCATGAGTTGCAGCTATCTTGTTCTGCAGGAACCAGATGAAGAATTTCAGAATACATATCAAACCCACATTTTATTGGAAAACCAGATAGTAGGTCTCTGTTCCTGTAAGATACAAAAAATAGACGGAAAGGAATTTTTTTATTATGAAATTACAGGGGGTCAGACCTTGTGTAATTTATTTGAAAATAAAAAGTTTAAGAGAAAGGATTTGGAGGAATTGTTTTTGGCGGTTGTCCGGGTAATGGAAAATCTGGATGAGTATTTAATGAACAGAGATTTTCTGCTGCTGCATCCTTCTTATATATATCGAAATCTGGACAGTGGAGCATATCTTTTTATTTGGTTTCCCCAAGGCAGCAGGATGGCGGATCTGGAATTTCAGAATTTGACAGAATACATTCTTCCGCGCATTGACCATCAGGATGAGGCGGCTGTAACCCTGGGATACGGGGTATATAAAGAATCTGTAGAAAGCGGACTGCGGACAGAAACGTTAAAAACATATATTTATACGGAAGTTCAGGAAAAAAAGGACGAATGGCGGGAAAATCCTGTGTATGAGGAGGAAACTGAGAAAGAAAAGGAACGACAGAAAATTCTGGATGATTTTTATAATACAGAAGAAGAGGAGGAACAGGGGATTTCCTTGAGAGAAAAGGTTCTTGCCTGTACCGGAATGATTCTTTTGATCGTTTTGTTTCTGGCAATACGGAACTTTACAAATATATCTGTGGGATATCTTTGTCTTGGAGCAGTTGCGCTCCTGGCGGTAATAGGAGGGGGAGCAGCAGTATGGTATTTGCTTCGAAAAGGTGTACGGGTGGAAAAGAAAAAAAGTATATCTTCCTGGGAAGGGGAACCGGCAGAAGATGAAGCGGAGAAAATAGAAATGCCGCTGCAGGAAAAAGAAGAGCAGGAAGAAGTGGGAAAAACGGTGGTACTGCATGGGGAAAATGCCGCAGTGCCTTATCTGCAGCAGGATGATAATGAATTTGGCAGACAGTATTTCCTGCAGAAAGAAGTGAACGTAATAGGAAAGAAAAAAGATTGTGTGGATATATGGCTGAATGTTGCCACTATCAGCCGCATTCATGCAAAAATTGTAAGAAAGACGGAAGGGGATTTTCTTATTGACTTAAACTCCAGAAATGGAACTCTTTTAAACGGCAGATATATTAATCCGGAAGAGGAATATCTTTTGGAAGATAAAAGTATCATTGTTTTTGCAGAAAGCCGCTTTTGCTATTATTGCTCATAGTATACTTTGGTATATCTTGCATTGAGAAATAAAAAGTTCTATAATGTTAATACATTAATACTGCAAATGTTTATATAAAACGAAAAGGCGGAAAAAATGGAACAAAATAACAGATACAGGCAGCCGCCTGCGTCAGGGACAGGAGAAGAAATCCGGCAGTTTCTCCGACAAAGAAAAAGAGTGCCGGTTAATACGGGACTTATTATTCTTAATTTGTTGGTATTTCTGGGAGTGGAAGTAACCGGATCAGCGTTAGATACCAATCATATGCTCCGTTGGGGCGCTATGTATGCCCCTGATATTTTTCAGCAGGGAGAATATTATCGTCTGATAACTTCTATGTTTCTGCATTTTGGAATACAGCATTTGGGAAATAATATGCTGGTCCTTCTCTTTTTGGGAGATTGTCTGGAACGTAATGTAGGAAAAGTGCGATATTTTCTGGTCTATTTGCTGGGAGGATTTGGAGCCAACTGTCTTTCTTTATGGTTGGAACTGCAGAATGGAGAATATTTCGTTTCTGCAGGAGCGTCAGGTGCAGTATTTGCCGTTATTGGCGCACTCATCTATGTGGTGCTTATCAATAAAGGAAAAATTGAAAATTTTACGACAAGGCAGCTTTTGCTTATGGCAGCGCTGAGTCTCTACTTCGGTGTTACCAGTACAGGAGTAGACAACGCTGCTCATTTTGGAGGATTTATCTGTGGATTTTTCCTGGGACTGCTGCTTTATCGGAGACCACGAAAACGAGTCTTTTGAGGGGTGTCAGGCAACCGGAAGAAGAATTTCAAACTCGGTTCCCTTGTGAGGCATAGAGGTATAGGAAATGGTGCCGTTATGGGCCAGGACAATACGCTTGCATATGGCTAATCCAAGCCCGGTTCCCTCCTGCTTATGGGTGATGAACGGTTCAAAGAGAGTATTTCGATAGTCATCGGGAATACCTTCACCGGTATCTTTCACGGATATATGTACATTCTTTTCATCGGACTGTAAGGTGCAGATGATGGAGCCCTTTGTACTCATTGCCTCCATAGAATTTCGGAGCAGATTTAAAATGAGCTGCTGGATTTTGGTTTTGTCTGCATATACTAAGGGAATAGGGGAAACTATTTCCAGGGAGATACAGATATCCTGTTTTTGGCAGGCAGGTGTAACAGAAGTAACGATTTCACGAAACAAGGATGTAAGTTCTAATTTCTGCATACGAAGCTTTCCCGAATTATTGAAAGAGGAAAATTCGTCCAGCAGGGTTTTTAAAAAGTCCATATTTTCCATGATTTTATTCCAACAGTAGTCCTGGGAAATTTCCGGATGATGACTTTCCAAAAGCTGCAGAAAACTGTTTATCAGTGCTACCGGGTTTCTGATTTCATGAGAAATTTGTGATAAAGTGAATTGGTGCTGTGCCTGAAGTTCCTGATATAATGTTTTATAATCAGGAGTAGTATTTGGTGAAGACATAAAGTAAAAACCCCTTTCTTTTTTTCAATAGTAGTGTATCACCGATAATTTTAAATAGCAACGAATTTCATGTAACAAAAAAAGTCAAAATTCGACAAAAGAGGAGTAATAATATCCGTTCCAAATTCGGATATATTAGTGAAAGGAGATATAAAAATGAAGGACTGTATTTTTTGCAAAATTGCAAACGGAGAAATTCCATCTGCCACTTTGTATGAGGATGAGGAGTTCAGAGTGATTCTGGACTTGGGGCCGGCCAATAAAGGTCATGCGCTTATCTTGCCCAAAGCTCATTATGAAAACTTATATGAATTACCGGATGAAACTGCAGGACATGCTATGATTCTTGCAAAAAAAGTAATTACGAAAATGAAGGAGGTTGTGGACTGCGACGGTTATAATGTGGTGCAGAACAATGGAGAAGCAGCGGGGCAGACTGTATTCCATTTTCATATGCACCTGATTCCCCGGTACAAGGGAGATAACGCAGGAATTACATGGAACGCAGGCACTTTAACTTCGGAAGATAGAGACGATATCTTGGCGAAGTTTTCTATGAAATAAAGTTGGATATACTGAGATGACAGAGGAAAAATTTCACGAAATCTATCATCAATATTATCAGCTGGTGAAAAAAGTTGTATATAACGTACTGCGGGATGAAGGCTTTTCGGAAGATGTTTGCCAGGAGGTATTTCTCGCTTTCTTGGATAAAGCGGATACCATGGAAGCGAAGTATTATAAACAGTGGCTGTTGGTAAACGGAAAAAGGAAGGCAATAGATTTTTGCAGGAAGTCGTATCAGGTACATGAAACAACAGCAGTACCTTCACAAGATGAAAATGGACTTCGGATAGAAAATGTTCCTTGGATTTCCGACAGAAATGGCATGTACAAGTCTGCGGAAGATGAGGTGACTCGTAGAATGGCATTGAACGAGCTTACAGGGAGACTATTTGAAGATTTGGCAAAAAAGAACAGCACCTGGTACGAAATTGTTATGCGAATGAATGTGGAAGGAGAAAGTGCAGAAGAAACAGCCCGTTCTCTTGGCATCTCTATAGAAAGTCTGAGAGCCAAGAGACACAGGATAAAAGTTTGGATAAACAAATATTACAGAGAACAATTTGAAAATCTCTAGATTATTTGTTCACTGCATTCTCAAATAATTGAACAATCTGCTCGATAGAGTTCTGTTGTTTGCTGGAAGACATGGCCATCATATAAGTTTCGCGGTTTTCATATAAATCGCGAACAGCGTCTAAAAGAGCTTCGTTTGTAAGTTCTTCTTCTTCCAGAACTTTACTGTAACCCAGATGTTCAAAGGAACGTGCATTTAGAATCTGGTCTCCGCGGCTTGCGCGGGCAGAAAGCGGAATCAAAAGATTTGGTTTATTCAATGCGCTGAGCTCGCAGATGGCGTTGGCGCCTGCGCGGGAAATTACAAGATCAGCCAGAGCGAATAAATCGGCCAGTTCTTTTTTGATGTATTCATATTGTACATATCCTTTGGTCTCTTTTAGGGATTCGTCCAGTTTGCCTTTTCCGCAAAGGTGAACAATCTGGAAATCTTTCAAAAGTTCAGGAAGGACAGTCCGTACAGCGTCATTGACAGCAGCGGCCCCTAGACTTCCTCCGATAATCATAATCACTGGTTTATCAGAGGTCAGTCCCGTGAATTTCCTTGCACGGTCAGGGTTTCCGGACAATAATTCCTGGCGGATAGGCGTACCGGTAAGGACAGCCTTGGAAGCCGGAAGGTGCTCTACAGTTTCAGGAAAATTACAGCAGACTTTGGTTGCAAAAGGAATGGAAAGTTTATTAGCAAGTCCCGGTGTCATGTCCGATTCATGAATAAAAGTAGGGATTTTTTTCCTGCTTGCGGCAATTACCACAGGGACAGTTACAAATCCCCCTTTGGAAAATACAACATCGGGTTTTAATTGTTTCATAAGTTTTTTTGCTTCAAGGAAACCTTTCATAACTTTGAACGGGTCAGTGAAGTTCTTTACATCAAAATAACGTCTCAGCTTACCTGAGGAAATGCCATAATAGGGAATTCCCAGTTCTTCGATGAGCTTTTTTTCGATTCCTTCATAAGAACCGATATAAGAAATTTGATATCCCAGTTCTTTTAAACGTGGAATCATAGCTATATTCGGGGTAACGTGTCCGGCAGTACCTCCACCGGTAAGTACGATATGTTTCATGGTGTGCCTCCTGATTGGTTCATAATAGTAACTATAAGATAATATGATACACTTGTCAGGAAAAGTCAAGGAAAGATAGGAGTTTCATGGGTAAATTAAAAGAAAATAAAAACGATAAAATATCTTCTTTACCCCGGGAATTAAGTGATGAGGAGTTTAACCAGTGGATTCATGGACGATTTCTGGAAGAGGCTGCAGATATTGAAAAAGAACTGGACAGTATTCCTGATTCCGAAGACTGGAAGCCGACAGAAGAAAAGTTCCAGCGGTTGATGAGCAAAGCCAGAGAGCAGGGATTTTTTACAGAGGCGGACAATTCTGCAAGCAATGTAAATGTAGATGATAGAGAAAAAAGTACAAAAGAAGAAAAATTAAGAGAAGAAAAACTGAATATGGAAAAGAAGAAAGACAGGAATGTCTACAGGAAAGAAAAAGGATATTGGAGAAGGAGAGTGATGAAATACGCGGCTTATGCGGCTGTGACGTTGATTGGAATTTTCGGCGTCAGCATGAGCAGCGAAGCGAACAGAACTTATGTTATGCAGGAAGTGAATAAGTTAGTTGGGAATGATGTGAGTAGTAAGGTAAATAATAGTGAAGTTGTTCAATCCAGTGGGACAGAGTCAGAGGCGGTTGAAAATATTGAAGATGCATTAAATATTAAAATGCCACAGCTATTTTATATACCAGATACTTTGAAGTACCAATCCTGTTTTATTGATGAACAAGCACAATCAGCTATTATGCAGTATAGTTATCAGGGACAAATAATTACTTGGATGGTTTTAGGGAATGATAAAGAAGCTAGTGGAAATACCTTAATCGATGGTGCAAAAAATGTGGAAGAAATAACAAGCGAGTTGACTCCAAATTTAACTTGCGAACTATGGAAAATAGAAGAAAAAGATGAAAATGATACATATGTATTAAGGTGGCAATATAAGAACATTTACTATGAATTTATAGGAAAAATAGAGGAAAATGAAATGAGAATGATTGCCCAAAAGATTATGTGTTAAGGAAAGGAATATGAAAAATGAAACGATTGACAAAAATTATGTTAGTACTTGTGCTGGTTTTATCTATAATAAACTCAGGCACAGTAGTAAAAGCCGATGAAGTTGCTGGAAAAATTGTAGATGGATCTGAATTAACTCAAAATAATACCGCAACAGCCATCAGTGATAATTCAGCAAGGGGAAAATATTTAAATGAAGGGGTGGCTAGAGTTACAGATAATGGTGGTGGCAGCGTAAATGTGTATGGAGCAGTCATAGGAAGCGTCGTTTGCGATAAGATGATTTTAGAGTTAACTTTACAGAGATATTCAAATGGTTCTTGGATAAATGTAAAATCATTTTCTAATACGGCATATAATACCTCATTATTGGCCAAAAGTTATAATGTATCGGTAACAAAAGGATATTATTATAGAGTGAAGGCTGCATGTATAGCACAGAAAAATGGTGCTTCAGAAAGTAAAATGCCAGTTACAGATGGAATTTTAGTAGATTAACCCTCCACATTTTTAGAAAAATCCACACCCTCTTCGCAAACTGTCTATTAATTCACAACAATTTTAAAACTCAGCTTATTTCTTTCTAAAAACTTAATAAATTTCTGTCAAAACCCTCTTTGTTGGGGTATAATGAGTATAGCAATATTCATTTTACCACAAAGGGGGTTTTCTTATGAGACTGACTTTTATAGGGGCTGCTCATGAGGTGACGGGAAGTTGTTATTACCTGGAAGCAGCGGGGAAGAAATTTATTGTTGACTGTGGTATGGAACAGGGGCCGGACCAGTATGAAAATCAGGATATTCCGGTAGCGTTTTCAGACTTGGATTTTGCACTGCTGACCCATGCGCATATTGACCACTCCGGTGATTTTCCTCTGGCTTATGCAAGAGGATTCAGGGGACCGATTTATGCAACGGCAGCGACCTGTGATTTGTGTGACATTATGCTTCGTGACAGTGCACATATTCAGATGTTTGAGGCAGAGTGGAGAAACCGAAAAGCCAGAAGAAACGGGCAGCCGGAATTTGTGCCGGCCTACACCATGGAAGATGCGTTAGGGGTGATTCAGCAGTTCGTTCCATGCAATTACAGTACCGAGATTCAACTGGCAGAGGGAATTAAAGTGCGGTTTACAGATGCCGGGCATTTGCTTGGTTCTTCCAGCATTGAACTTTGGATTCAGGAAGAGGATGAAGAACGAAAACTGGTATTTTCCGGAGATATTGGAAATACAGAACAGCCTTTGATTAAAGACCCGGAATATCTGGAAAGTGCGGATTATGTGATTATGGAATCCACTTATGGAGACAGAAGTCATGGAGAAAAGCCGGATTATGTCAATGAACTGGTAAACATCTTGAGGAAAACGTTTGCAAGAGGCGGAAATGTAGTGATTCCTTCTTTTGCAGTAGGCAGAACGCAGGAAATGCTATACTTTTTCAGGAAAATCAAAGAAGATAACCTGCTCCCGGAGTACGCGGGATTTGAGGTTTATGTAGACAGTCCGCTGGCTGTTCAGGCTACCAGTATTTTTAAGGACCACTACAAAGAGTGTTATGACGAAGAAGCGATGGAGTTAATCAATAAGGGCATCAACCCTATAACATTTCCGGGCTTGAAGCTGTCCATTACCAGTGACGAATCCAGAGCCATTAACTTTAATGAACATCCTAAAGTCATTTTGTCTGCCAGTGGTATGTGTGATGCCGGACGTATCAAACATCACCTGAAACATAATCTCTGGAGACGGGAATCTACGATTTTATTTGTGGGATATCAGGCTATTAATACCCTGGGAAGGGCATTGGTAGAAGGGGCAAAGGATGTCCGTCTTTTTGGA
Source organism: Blautia sp. HCN-20427 (assembly GCF_037890365.1). Classification (NCBI taxonomy): domain Bacteria; kingdom Bacillati; phylum Bacillota; class Clostridia; order Lachnospirales; family Lachnospiraceae; genus Blautia; species Blautia sp. HCN-20427. The sequence goes on from NZ_JBBKBX010000018.1 coordinate 24,152, forward strand.
GAAGATATTCATGTCAACGCAGAAATTGTCCGTTTGCCCGGCATCAGCGGTCATGCAGATAATGAAGGATTAATGAAATGGGCGGCGTCTTTTCAAGAGAAACCGCAGAGAGTGTTTGTGGCTCATGGAGATGACCAGGTATGTGACATTTTTGCACAGCGTCTGGAAAACGAACTGGGATATTCGGCTATGGCGCCTTACAGCGGAACGGAAGTAGACTTACTGACCAATGAGATTGTGAAGGAAACCGTGGGTGTTGTGGTAACGCATGCACGGGAGAAAGCCAAAACCAGGAAAGCAGCAGGAGTATTTGCCAGACTTGTGGCAGCAGGGCAGAGGCTTATGGCAGTTATTCGTCACAATGAAGGAGGAAGCAACAAGGATTTGGCGAAATTTGCCGACCAGATTAATACGCTTTGTGATAAATGGGATAGATGAGAAATATAGAGGGCAGCTGCATAAAATAACAGAAAGCAACTACCCTCTTTGTGACTGTTTTTTGGAAAAGATTTAGAAATCTGTCTGTTTTTCCAGTCCGTGAAGCCAGTCCGATTTTACAAAATACAGGATAAAGGCAATGGAGCTTAAAGTCCAGGTGAGGGGATAAGCCCAGAAGATGACTCTTATATCGGGAATAAATTTCACGGCAACGGAAATATAGGTTACGCGGATAATGCACCAGCACACCAGCATAACAAACATGGGAACAGTAGACTTTCCCGCACCTCGCAGAATTCCCGCCATACAGTGGGAAAAGGCAAGGAGAAAATAAAACAGTGTGACCACATGAGCCTGGGCTACACCGTAAGAAACCACCTGCGGTGTAGCGTTAAAGGCAGCAATAAAGTAAGGGGAGAAAAAGTAAATCAGCACACCTACCAGTTCTGCAATGCTGATAGAGCAGATGACGCCAAATACGGCGCCTTTTTTTGCCCGCTGGTATTCTTTTGCCCCAAGATTCTGGCTGATAAAAGTTGTTAAAGCCATGGCAAAGCAGGTAATGGGGAGAAAGCCGAATCCCTCAATCTTAGAATAAGAACCGCAGCCGGCCACGGCCATTTGTCCGAATTTGTTAATGTTGGACTGTACCACTACATTTGCCAGAGAAATGATAGAGTTCTGCAGCCCCGCAGGAAGACCATTGCTGATAATCTGTTTTAACATGAGCCAGTCTATGCGAATATTGGAAAGATGTACCCGGTATTCCCGGGGACTTTTCAAAAGCTGGCGCAGGCAGAGGAAAGCGCTGATAAACTGGGAAATAATCGTTGCCAGAGCAGCCGCGCCCACACCGAAATGAAAACCTGCCACCAGAACCAAATCCAGTACAATATTAATAATAGAAGAAATAATCAAATAAATCAGGGGGTGCTTGCTGTCGCCCACAGACTGTAAAATTCCCACCAGAAAATTGTACATGACAAAGGCCAGTGAGCCGCAGAAGTAAATGCGGAAGTAGGTCACCGAGTTTGGCAGTACGTCAGCCGGTGTTCCCATAAGCACCAGAATCTGAGGAGCGGCCAGAACACCTACGACCGTCAGCAAAAGACCGGATACAATGCCCAGAGCCACAATGGTATGTATGGCTCTCTGCACCATATCAAATTTTTTTGCACCGAAATATTTTGCTACCACGACTCCGGCGCCGATGGCGATACCGTTAAAGAATCCCACCATAAGAAAAATCAGGTTTCCGGAAGAACTGACCGCAGCCAGAGCGCTGCTTCCCAGGAAATTTCCTACAATCAGCGAATCCGCAGTGTTATAAAGCTGCTGAAACAGATTTCCGAAGAAAAGGGGAATGGCAAAGGCGATAATTCTTTTCCAGATAGGCCCGTTTGTCATAAGTGTAGCAGAAGAATTTTTATTCATAATTGTGAAGCCTCCGTTTTGATACTATAATATAGTATAAGAGCAGGAATGAAGAAAAGCAAGATTCAAACATCATAAGGAGAGCATATTCATGTTGATATCAGATTTACATATACATTCCCGGTTTTCCAGAGCCACCAGCAAGGAAAGTGACCTGGAGCATCTGGACCTTTGGGCCAGAAAAAAGGGGATTCACATTATCGGAACCGGAGATTTTACCCATCCCGTCTGGAGAGAAGAACTGAAAGAGAAGCTGGAACCAGCAGAAGAAGGGCTTTACAGGCTGAAAAAGGAATACCGGATACAGGATGAAAATACGCCGGACACCATAGATCCGCGATTTGTATTGTCCGGAGAAATCAGTTCTATCTACAAAAAGAAGGATAAGGTGCGAAAAGTACACAGCCTGCTTCTGCTTCCCGGGCTGGAAGCGGCGGACATGCTGTCTGCCAGATTGGAATTGATTGGAAATATTCACTCCGACGGGCGGCCCATTCTGGGTCTGGACTGCAGAGACCTTCTGGAAATTATGCTGGAAACCACGCCGGAGGGGATTTATGTACCGGCACACATCTGGACTCCGCATTTTGCCATGTTTGGAGCCTTTTCCGGTTTTGATTCCGTAGAGGAATGTTTTGGAGATTTGACGCCCTTTGTCCACGCGGTGGAAACCGGCTTGTCTTCTGACCCGCCTATGAACTGGAGAGTTTCTGGCCTGGATAACTATCAGCTGATTTCCAATTCTGATGCCCATTCTCCCGGTAAGCTGGGACGTGAGGCAAATCTGCTGGAAATAGAACCTTCTTATGCGAATTTGAAAAAAGCCATAGAAACAGGAGAAGGTTTATACGGAACCATTGAATTTTTCCCGGAGGAGGGAAAGTACCATTATGACGGACATCGAAAATGTCATCTCTGTCTGACTCCTGACCAGACAAAGGCTTATGGTGGAAAATGCCCCGTGTGCGGAAAAAAGATTACCATAGGTGTGGAACATCGGGTAGAAGTTCTTGCAGACCGTTCGGAAGGTTATTGGGACAGCAGCAGGAAACCTTTTGAGAATCTTATGCCTCTTCCGGAAGTCATTGCTGAGGCAATGGGATATTCTTCTCCTGGTGTAAAAGTGCAGAAAGAATTTCATCATATGCTCAGAACCCTGGGAACGGAATTTGAGATTCTCAGGAATGTTCCAATGGAGGATATCCAGAGTGCGGCAGGTACGAGGATTGCAGAAGGTATCAGCCGTCTGAGACGGGGGCAGGTGGAGCGTCACCCCGGCTTTGACGGAGAATACGGTACCATCCGCTTGTTTTAGAAGCATAAACTTGAAATGAGGCTGTTTGATTTTCTTTGAGATAATGGAATAAAGGAGAGAAAGAGACATGAAAAAACGGGAATGGACGAAGGTTTTTCTCATCTTATATGGTGTGTTGGCAGCAGCGGGAGTCACGGTTCTTTTCCTTTGCAAAAGCAGGGGGTATCCGTGCAGGCAAATGGCTTCCGCTTTTGGCTATCTTTTGCTGTGTCTGGCAGGGATTTATATAGGGTGTCTGGGTATCAGCAATCTGATTCGGTATAAGGTACGGTATCCGGATAAAAGTATTGCAGGCGGTTTTACGCTGCTGCTTTTTTACGGCATTGCGGCCGTGACGGCTTTGGGATTTACCATTCCCGGAAAAGCAGAGCTGCAGAATCTTCGGACAGAGATTTCCAATGCGGTGCTCTTGGCCGGAGAGGGCAGGAGTTTCACACAGGAAGAAGAGAAACCGAAAGAAGAGCCGAAGCAGGCGGTGCCTTATGAAAAGGTGGAAGATGCCTATGGGAAATTATATGAGGAGGTGCTTTCCATGTATTATCCCTCCTGCACAATGCAGTACAATGCAAAAGGGAATTTTTATGCCACGATGGAGGAAGGAATCGAGACGTACCAGGGAACCGCAGACGTTCCTTATGAGGTAACCGTGGTGTATGACAGGGTTTCTGACGACGGACAGAGCCATATGTTTATTCAGTACAAAATTTACAGTACCTCGGAAGGAACGGTTACGGATTTCGGGCTTCGCTATTATGTGAATATGTACACCGGTGAAGTTCGGGCAGAAGAGGTTCCATGGGGAAATTAGGCAAAAAGATACCGCAGAATGTACCGGGCGGTATCATTCTGCGGCAGCTATTACTGTGCCATTGCTTCTTCCAGCGCTCTGGCCAGCTGATCCGGACATGAAGTGCCTCTGCCGTTACAGTCTGTTCCTTTTAATCTGGTGATGACATCGTCTACTTTCATGCCTTTTACAAGGCTTGCGATTCCCTGGGTGTTGCCATTGCAGCCACCGTTAAATTTTACGGATTTTACCGTATCGTTTTCTATTTCAAATTCAATAGAGCGTGAACATACGCCTTTTGTTTTGTATACAGCCATGCTGATGTCCTCCTTTGTTTTCTTTCAAAAGTTTCCAAAAGCATTATAGCATGGCTGTTTTGAAAGGTAAAGGAAAGTGTAGCCAAAAAAAGAAAAACAGTGTACAATAAGGACATTATGAAATCCAGAAGATGAGGTAAAAGACATGAACAAAATTGGAATTATCGGAGCCATGGAAGAAGAAGTGGCGATTTTAAAAGACAAGATGACAGAAGTTTCCGTATTGGAAAGAGCAGGCATGGAGTTTTTCAGCGGAAAGTTAAGCGGACATGAGGTTGTAGTAGTTCGTTCCGGAATCGGAAAAGTCAATGCGGGTATCTGCACACAGATTCTGGCAGATAAATTTGAAGTGGAAGCAGTTATTAACACAGGTATTGCAGGTTCTCTGAAAGCAGAAATTAACATCGGGGATATTGTATTATCCACAGATACCATGCAGCATGATGTAGACGCAAGAGAATTTGGCTATGCCATCGGTCAGGTTCCGCGTATGGATACCCTGGCTTTCCAGGCAGATGAAGGACTTCGGAAACTGGCTGCAGAAGTATGCCGCAGAGTGAACCCGGAGATTCAGGTGTTTGAAGGAAGAGTGGCAAGCGGGGACCAGTTTGTGGCTGACCGTGAGACAAAAGAAAACATTATTCAGAATACAGAGGGCTTCTGTACAGAAATGGAAGGAGCAGCCATTGGGCAGGCCGCTTATTTAAACAAAATTCCATATCTGGTTATCCGCGCGATTTCGGATAAGGCAGACGACAGCGCGCATATGGATTATCCGGCTTTTGAAAAAGAAGCCATCCGCCACACAGTAAACCTGGTGGAAAATATGATGAAAGAACTGTAAAAAACAGGAGAGATGTCGCAGACACTATGGATTTGTCGACCGATTTTTGTTTTCAAACAGGAGAGGGTGCTATATAATAGTTTCATAGACAAGGGGGATATGGCGTTAAGGATGCAATGGGAAGCTTTTCGATTGCGGCTTAAAGCAACGTCCCATGTCAGAAAAAGCAGGAAAAACCTGCTGAGAAAGAGGAGGAACTATGGAGCACCTGATTTTCTATTTTGGTGCCTGCCTTATGGGACTGGCAAGTTTCGTAAGTATGCTGGCGGTTTACAACAGTAACAAAAGAGTATTGGGAGATTTGAAAAATCCGTCGGAGACAAAAGATAAATGGTTAAGCGGCTTTGTACAGGAGTATCAGAAGCTGGCAAAAGACAATATAGAGATACATAACCCTTCTGTTTATGTAACGAAACGAATGAGAGGACGAAAGATAGCACTATGGAATATGCGCCAGATAAAGGGCATTTCCTGGGGAACTTTTATCCTCTCTTTTTTATTGATGGGAGTGGAGATTCTGCTTTTGCGGCAGCAGGGCGGCAAAGCGGACCAGTTTTTGGTTCTGGGAAGGGAACTGCCATTGATGAGTGTGGCGGTCTTTACGGGAATCGGCATGGGAATCGTCCTGCTTCTTTGCAGACTTTTGATTGGTACGGGCTATCAGGAGGAGGAACTGGAAACCAATCTTCTGGATTATGTGGAAAACTGCCGAAGCGGGACTGCAAAAATTATCTCTATGGAAAATGCCAGAACTTCCGGAAGCAGGGAAAACCGGGGCAGCAGAAAAAAGGAAAACCAGACAGGAGAGAAGAAAGAAAAAGCGGCCCGGCAGATAGAACAGGGAATCATGGAGGCCGCAGCCACAGACAGCCGTTACAGCCATCTGCTCAGTAAAGAGGAAGAGGAGATTGTAAAAGATGTGGTAAAAGAATTTCTAACTTGATAAACCACTATGAACCTGCTAAACTAAAGAAGAAATCTAAGAGTCAAAGGAGAAGAGAAAATGGGAAATAAAGTTACATTTGACTATTCAAAGGCAGCAAACGTTGTGGGCGCTGAAGAAGTAGCAGCAATGGAAAAAATGGTGGAGACAGCCAAAGAAGTGCTGGTATCCAGAACAGGACTTGGAAACGATTTTCTGGGGTGGATTGACCTTCCTGTAAATTATGATAAGGAAGAGTTTGACAGAATAAAAAAAGCAGCGGACAAAATTCAGAAGGATTCCGACGTACTTCTGGTAATCGGTATCGGCGGTTCCTATCTGGGAGCAAGAGCGGCCATTGACTTTCTGAATCATCCATTTTATAACAATCTGAGCAAAGAAAACCGTAAGACACCGGAAATTTATTATGTAGGAAACAACATCAGCGGTGCCTATGTAAAAGGACTGGCAGAGGTAATCGGCGACAGAGACTTCTCCATTAATGTAATTTCAAAATCCGGAACAACGACAGAACCAGCTATTGCCTTCCGTGTTTTCAAAGAAATGATGGAAGAAAAATACGGCAAAGAAGAGGCAGCAAAGAGAATTTACGCAACTACAGATAAAGAGAAGGGTGCATTGAAAACCCTTGCAACAGAAGAAGGCTATGAAACCTTCGTAGTGCCGGACGATGTTGGCGGACGTTTCTCTGTACTGACAGCGGTAGGTCTTCTGCCAATCGCAGTCAGCGGCGTATCCATTGACAAATTAATGGAAGGCGCAGCGTCCGGAAGAGAACTGGCTTTGCAGGCTCCATATGCAGAGAACGACGCTCTGCAGTATGCAGCAGTGCGCAACATTCTTCACAGCAAAGGAAAATCCGTGGAAATTCTGGCTGATTATGAACCGACTCTGCACTATGTAGCAGAATGGTGGAAACAGCTTTACGGAGAAAGTGAAGGAAAGGACCAGAAAGGTATTTATCCGGCGTCTGTAGACTTTACCACAGACCTGCATTCTCTGGGACAGTTTATCCAGGACGGTTCCAGAATTATGTTTGAGACAGTTCTGGCTATTGAAGAACCGAAAGAAGATGTTGTAATTAAAGCAGCAGAAAACGATTTGGACGGACTGAACTATCTGGCAGGCAAAGGTATGGACTTTGTAAATAAGAGCGCTATGAACGGAACCATTCTGGCGCACACAGACGGAAATACACCAAACCTTATGGTGAAAATTCCGGAGCAGAACGAATTCTATCTGGGACAGCTGTTTTATTTCTTTGAATTTGCATGCGGCCTCAGCGGATACCTTACCGGGGTAAATCCATTTAACCAGCCGGGTGTGGAAAGCTACAAGAAAAACATGTTCGCACTTCTTGGAAAACCGGGATACGAAGAGCAGAGAGAAGAATTGCTGAAAAGATTATAATAGAAAAGAGCAGAACATCGCCGTATGTGGGACAAGCCCTGTGCGGCGGTGTTCTTTTTGTGTTGAACCCTGCCCGGTCTGCATATATTCTATAGACAAGGGGAATTTTTCGGAGAAGTTATGCGGAGAAAGTGGCTGAAAAGAATCATGGCGCTGTGTATGCTCTGCGCCATATATATGCTGGGCAGGGAAGGGGCTGTGCTGGTGGATAAAACAGCGGAAAACAGCAAAGGCGTGATAGTCATTGACAGCGGACACGGGGGCATTGACCCCGGCGTAGTGGGAATCGGAAATCTGGAGGAGAAAGAGGTCAACTTAAAAATTGCCGGATACCTGGCAGAATATCTGGAAAAAGAAGGCTATGAAACCGTGCTCACCCGGAAAACGGACGCAGGGCTTTATGAGGAAAACAGCCGGAATAAAAAAGTGCAGGATATGCAGAAGCGCTGTGCCATTATAAAAGAAACAAAGCCGATTCTTACGGTGAGCATTCACCAGAACAGCTATCCGGATTCGTCGGTGTGCGGGCCTCAGGTATTTTACTATACCAATTCGGTGCAAGGCTCTAAGCTGGCAAACTGTATTCAGGGTGAGTTAAACACACAGTTGGAGGTAAGCAAGCCCAGAACCGAGAAGGCGAACCAGACCTATTATCTTTTAAAACGCAGCGAGGGAATTTTAAACATTGTAGAAACGGGATTTCTGACAAATCCCAGGGAAGCAGAACTTCTGGGAACGGAAAAGTACCAGAAAAAGTGCGCAAAAGCCATTTGCGACGGAATTTTAAATTTTCTAAAAACGGTAGAAAAGGACGCATAAAGTGTGTTATGATAGGAGAGCGTAAGAGAAACGAAACTTATGAAGGAAGAAGAGGGTGCGGATTGAATACAAGAGTAGTCAGGGTAGATAAAGACAACCCGGACAAAACAGTGCTTCAGGAAGTAGGAGAAGTTATAAAAAAGGGCGGTCTGGCTGCGTTTCCCACGGAAACCGTGTACGGTCTGGGCGGTGACGGACTGAATGCAGGTTCTTCACAGAAAATTTATGCCGCAAAGGGCAGGCCTTCCGACAATCCGCTGATTATACATATCGCGGATATGGAAAGTCTGGCGCAGATTACAGAGGACGTACCGGAAAAAGCAAAAAAACTGGCAGAAAAATTCTGGCCAGGGCCTCTGACCATGATTTTCAAAAAGAGTGACCGTGTACCTTATGAAACTACGGGAGGCTTGGAAAGTGTAGCTGTGCGTATGCCCAGTCACCAGACTGCGTTGGCGCTCATTCGGGCAGGCGGCGGTTTTATCGCAGCCCCCAGTGCCAATACCTCCGGACGGCCCAGCCCTACCAGCGCGGCTCATGTGGCTGAGGATTTGACCGGGAAGATAGAGGTGATTGTAGACGGCGGTGAAGTAGGTATCGGGCTGGAATCCACTATTGTGGATTTTACAGAGGAAGTGCCGGTGATTCTGCGTCCCGGTTACATCAACCAGTCCATGATAGAAGAAGTGATTGGTCCGGTTCGCATGGACAGAGGGCTTCTGATTACGGACGAGAAAGTGAAGCCCAAGGCGCCTGGCATGAAATACCGTCATTATGCGCCAAACGCGGAACTGATCATTGTGCAGGGAAGCACAGAAAAAGTGGTGCAGTATATTAATGAGCAGTGTCTTGCGCTGCAGGCTCAGGGAAAGAGAACCGGGGTTATCGGTACAGATGAAACCCGGAAATTCTATCAGGGAACTGTGGTGAAAAGCATTGGCACCAGACAGGATGAAGAGGGAATCGCAAGGCATCTTTTCGGTATTTTAAGAGCGTTTGATGAAGAGAAGGCGGACTGTATTTTTTCGGAATCTTTTGATACCCCCCGTATGGGACAGGCCATTATGAACAGGCTGTTAAAGGCAGCGGGACATCATATTATTTATCTTTAAGGAGGAAAAACATGATAGCATTAGGGTGTGACCACGGCGGTTACGAACTGAAACAGGAGATTATCAAGTATCTGGAAGAGCACCATTTGCCCTATAAGGATTTTGGGTGCGACAGTACAGAGGCAGTGGATTATCCTGTGTATGCAAGAAAAGTAGGAAAAGCCATTCAGGACGGAGCGTGCGATAAGGGAATCCTCATCTGTGGCACCGGAATCGGTATTTCCATTGCAGCAAATAAAATGAAGGGTATCCGTGCGGCACTTTGTACAGACTGCTTCTGTGCAGAGGCAACCAGAGAGCATAATGATGCCAATGTACTGGCTTTGGGCGGCAGAGTGGTAGGCCCGGGGCTTGCGGTGAAAATCGTAGATACCTTTTTAAATACAGAATTCTCTCATGCAGAGAGACACCAAAAGAGAATTGACCTGATTGAAGAATAAGAAAGAAAACCAACGAGATACTAAACACAAAGGAGAAGAAAAATGGCAAAAACATTAGTTATGGAACATCCGCTGATTCAGCATAAGATTGGAATTATCCGCAGAAAGTCTACAAGCTCAAAAGAATTCCGGGAACTGGTCAGCGAAGTTGCCATGTTCATGGCTTATGAAGCAACCAGAGAATTAAAACTTGCAGATGTGGAAATTGAAACGCCCATTACGAAAACTACCGTAAAAGAACTGGCAGGAAAGAAAATGGCAGTTGTGCCCATTCTCCGTGCAGGTCTTGGTATGGTAGAAGGTATGCTGACCATGGTTCCGGCTGCAAAGGTAGGTCATATCGGACTTTACAGAGACCCGGAAACTTTAAAACCAGTGGAATACTACTGTAAACTCCCGGCTGACTGCGGGGAAAGAGAAGTCTTTGTCACAGACCCTATGCTGGCAACCGGCGGTTCCGCTGTGGCAGCGATTACCATGCTGAAGGAAAAAGGCGTAAAGAACATTCACTTTATGTGTATTCTGGCAGCGCCGGAAGGTGTAAAAGCTCTTTCTGAAGCACATCCGGACGTCGATATTTACATCGGTGCGCTGGATGACCACTTAAATGACCACGGCTACATTGTACCGGGTCTGGGAGACGCAGGAGACCGTATTTTCGGAACCAAGTAAGAGGTGAAGCTTATGAAAGGAAAACGAGACGGTTATATCTCCTGGGATGAGTATTTCATGGGAGTGGCAAAGCTTTCCGGCATGCGTTCCAAAGACCCTCATTCACAAGTGGGAGCCTGCATTGTCAGTCCGGATAATAAGATTTTGTCCATGGGATATAACGGATTTCCTATGGGGTGTTCAGACGATGAATTTCCCTGGGCCAGGGAAGGTGATGAGCTGGATACCAAGTATTTTTATGTGACACACAGCGAACTGAATGCGATTTTAAACTACAGGGGCGGTTCCCTGGAAGGCGCCAAGCTGTATGTGTCGCTGTTTCCCTGCAATGAATGTGCCAAAGCCATTATTCAGGCGGGAATTAAAACGATTGTCTATGAATGTGATAAATATGCGGATTCTCCGGCAGTGAAGGCGTCCAAGCGTATGCTGGATGCAGCGGGAGTTCGTTATTATCAGTACAATCACACAGGCAGAAAGCTAGAAGTAGAAGTATAGAAAAGGAAAGCCAGTTATAGGAAAAAACTATAACTGGCTCTTGTTATTTCATATTAGACAATTGCCTCTTGTCATATTAAAATAACCTTGTAAACAGATAGGAATTATAATGATATGAACCGGAGGTAAGGATATGAGCATAAAGACAAGAGAAGAAAGAAAATTCAGATTTGAGACACTGCAGCTGCATGTAGGACAGGAAAAACCAGACGTGGTAACAGGAGCCAGAGCAGTACCGATTTACCAGACATCCTCTTATGTATTTGAAAACTCCAAACAGGCTGCAGACAGATTCGGCTTATCAGACCCGGGAAACATCTATGGAAGACTGACAAATCCCACGGAAGATGTTTTTGAAAAGAGAATCGCAGCATTAGAGGGCGGTGTGGCTGCTTTGGCTGTAGCGTCAGGCGCAGCAGCGATTTCCTATACATTCCAGAATCTGACACAGGCAGGAGACCATATCGTTTCCGCAAAAAATATTTATGGAGGCACTTATAATCTGCTGGCCCATACACTTCCGCAGTATGGAATTTCATCTACCTTTGTAGACATTTTTAATAAGGAAGAGATACAAAAGGCCATTCAGGAGAATACAAAGGCTATTTTCATCGAAACTTTGGGAAATCCTAATTCAGAGGTAGTAGACATTGAGGAAATTGCAAAAATTGCCCATGCGAATAAAATTCCTCTGGTGGTGGACAATACCTTCGCAACTCCGTATCTGGTGCGTCCCATTGCCTACGGCGCAGATATTGTGGTACATTCTGCAACGAAGTTTATCGGGGGACATGGAACGGCCATTGGCGGTGTGATTGTAGACAGCGGAAACTTTGACTGGGAGGCATCCGGGAAATTCCCGTCTCTGACAGAGCCAAATCCAAGCTATCACGGAATCAGCTTTACAAAAGCAGTGGGAGCAGCCGCATTTGTGACAAAAATCCGGGCTATTTTGCTGAGAGATACAGGAGCAACCATTTCCCCGTTTCATTCTTTCCTGTTCCTGCAGGGGCTGGAAACACTTTCTCTGAGAGTAGAGCGTCATGTGGAAAATGCAGTGAAGACGGCAGAATTTTTAAATAACCATCCATTGGTGGAGCGTGTACATCATCCCAGTGTGACAGAAGAGGAAGAGCAGAAAAAACTCTATAAAAAATATTTCCCAAATGGCGGAGGTTCTATTTTTACCTTTGAAATAAAAGGAGACGCAGCGACTGCGCAGAAATTCATTGATCAGTTGCAGCTGTTTTCTCTGTTGGCCAATGTAGCGGATGTGAAATCTCTGGTCATTCATCCGGCTACCACAACACACAGCCAATGCACAGAGGAGGAACTGGAAAGCCAGGGCATAAAACCAAATACCATTCGTTTATCTGTGGGTACAGAGAATATTGCAGATATTCTGGAGGACTTGGAAGAGGCATTTGCAAACTTATAAGAAGCAATTCTATAAAACATATTGAAATAGTAGGTTAATTTGAGTATAATCAGACGTATGGAGGAAGAAATATGAGAATATCAACGAAAGGAAGATATGCAGTTCGCCTGATGTTGGATTTGGCAACCAATTATTCCGGGAGTCCCATACGTCTGAAGGATGCAGCAGGAAGACAGGGAATCTCTGAGAAGTATCTGGAGCAGATTATCAGCGTCCTGAACAAAGCAGGATATGTGAGAAGTATACGGGGACCTCAGGGAGGCTATGTACTGCAGCGGACACCGAAGGAATATACCGTGGGAATGATATTGAGACTTACAGAAGGAAGTCTGGCCCCGGTAGAGTGTGCAGAGCAGGAGTTCGCTGGCTGCAGCCGTGAAAATGATTGTGTGACGAGAATCCTGTGGAAAAAATTGAATGATGCCATAAACAGTGTAGTCGATGAGGTTACGCTGGAAGATTTAATCAGCTGGCAGGCGGCAAAAGCAGACGAATATATCATATAAGATGATAAAAAAGACATTAAAAAACTTTGATATGAGGCAGATATGCAATTCCGGCCAGTGTTTCCGTATGGAACTGCTGGAGAATGGAAATTATAAGGTTATTGCTGGAGACAAATATCTGGAAGTGGGACAAAAGGGGGAAGACTGCACCTTCTTTTGTCAGGAGGCAGATTTTGATTCGTTTTGGAAAACGTATTTTGATTTGGACAGAGATTATGCTTCCTGTATTTCGCAAATTGCAGTGGAAGATGTATATTTGATGAAAGCAGCCCGGTTCGGCAGCGGCATCAGAATTTTAAAACAGGATTTATGGGAAATGATTGTTTCTTTTTTGATTTCCCAACAAAATAATATTGTGAGAATACGCCGTTGTATTGCGAATATCTGCGAGAAATACGGAGACGAGAAGAGGGACATTCACGGAAATGTGTACTATGGATTTCCGAAAGCAGAGGTATTGGCAAAGCTGGAAGAGGATGCTTTAAAACCATGTAATCTGGGCTACCGCAGCAAATATGTGGTGCGGACAGCCAGAAGCATTGTAAACGGAGAGGTGAACCTGGAAGCCCTTGGAAGTATGAAGTATGAGGAAGCAAAGGCAGAACTTTTAAAGCTGTTTGGTGTAGGAGTAAAGGTGGCAGATTGTATCTGCCTGTTTGCATTGCATCAAATGGAGGCGTTTCCGGTAGATACCCATATCCGGCAGGCCCTGGATGCAAATTATGTGAAAGGATTTCCTATGGAGCAGTATCAGGGAATGCAGGGCATTATGCAGCAATATATTTTTTATTACGAGTTGGAAGGCAAGAAAGAACAGGAGAACACATGAATTTAGAATTTAAACCTATTGATGTTGAGGCCATTGAGGAATTAACCCCTTATTTTTGTAAAAGACCGAATAAAACATGCGACAGTGTGATTTTGGACAGCTATTTATGGAGAACGTATTATCAGGTGCGCTATGCAGTCAGTGACAACAAAGCTATACAGTGGCTGATGGAGCACGAAAATGTGGTGAGCAGCGCTATGCCTGTCTGTGAGGAGCAGGATTTGGAGCATTACTTTGAAGAACTGGTGACATATTTTAATGAAGTGCTTCATAAACCGCTGCTGATTCATCTGGCAGATGAAGAGGCTGTCAAGGCTTTGAAGCTGGAAGAGCACACAGACCGGTTTCTGGTGACAGAGCAGGAGGATTTAAAAGATTATTTGTACGAGGGCGATAAACTGCGGACGCTTTCCGGGAAAAAGCTTCACAAAAAGAAAAACAACCTGAACTACTTCATGAAAAATTATGAAGGCAGATTTGAGTACCGCAGCCTTTGCTGCTCGGACAGAGATGATGTTTGGAAGTTTCTGGACCGCTGGAGAGAGGCAAAAGGAGAGGAAACGGAAGAACATCTGGACTATGAGGTACATGGAATCCATGATATTCTGAAAAACTGTTCCAGTTTTCAGGTACGCATGGGTGGTGTGTATGTGGATGATAAACTGGAAGCGTTTACTATCGGAAGCTACAATTCTTTTGAGGATATGGCCGTGATTCATATTGAAAAGGCAAATCCGGAAATCAGGGGACTGTATCAGTTTATCAATCAGCAGTTTTTGCTTCATGAATTTCCGGAAGTACCGTTGATTAACCGGGAAGACGATTTAGGGATTGAAGGGCTGAGAAAGGCAAAAATGTCGTATTCTCCCCTGGATTTTGCCCGAAAATATGAAGTGAGACAGATTGATTTTCACGAAAACTGACCTTTACAGGGAAAGGACGGAGAAGATGATACATTATCTGCAAGGAGAAGAGAAAGCGAGAAGCCGGAAACTGTGGGAAGAGGCCTTTCCGGAGGATTCTCAGGCGTTCCGGGATTATTATTATACAGAAAAAACAAAGGATAATGAAATACTGGTCCTGGAGGAGCAGGGAAAAGTGATGTCCATGCTTCATCGAAATCCCTATGACCTGGCCCTTGGAAAGCAGACGGCAAAATGTGATTATATCGTGGGAGTTGCCACAGATAAAGAACACAGAAGAAAAGGGTATATGCGGCAGTTAATGGAACGGGCTTTAAAAGATATGAACGCAGAAAAAATGCCGTTCTGCTTTCTCATGCCGGCCTTTGAAGCGCTTTACCTGCCCTTTGATTTTACCTATATTTATAAAAAGCAGAACCGGGTTCTTACGGATAAAGGTCTCTCTGCTTTTAAAAGCAGAGAAGCAACGCATGGGGAATTAAAGGAAGCTGCCGCTTACATGAACCAATGGCTTGCGAAAAGATATGAAGTGTATGCAAAGAGAGATTTTGCCTACATGGCCCGGCTGAAAAAAGAACTGGAAAGTGAAAACGGCTGCATGGAACTGCTTTACAGTGAAAATACCCTGGCAGGAATCAAAGCCCGATGGGGTATGGAAAAGCCGGAAGAAAGGATGCTGTTCTGTGAAGAAAGTTATGCAAGAAACACAGGAGAAGCAGTTCCCTGTATCATGGGCCGGATTGTAAATTTTGTAGAATTTGTTCGGTCCATCCGGCTGCAAAAGGGTGTGAAGGCAGGGCATGATACGATTCTTTTGGAACTGCAGGATGACATTCTGCAGGAAAATGCGGGACTCTGGCGCTGGACTTTAACCCAGGACGCCTCTGCGGCTGAAAAAATTTCCGGCACGGCCGTTGGGAAAAACGGAGAAAAGGCGGAACCGGATATGAGACTTACGGTTTCGGAACTGACGGCCTGGCTTTTGGGGTATGCCCTGCCGGGGGCAGCAGAAAAGTGGGCCCATGTGGTGCGCCCGCTTACCGGCGTGTTTTTAGACGAAATTGTATAAAGTGCTGCTTAGGCAGAAGTGTGACGATATTTTCCGGGAGACAAACCTGTTGTCTGCCGGAAAATTTTGATAAAGTGGCTTTCACTGGAAAAGCATAAAATGGTACTGATTTCAGAGACGGAATAATCGGTGTAAAGCAGCATATTTTTGGCAGTGTCGATTTTTTCCTGCCGGACATAAGCCATGGGGCTTAGACCTGTCTCCTCCCGGAACAGGTGGGAAAAGCGGCCCGTACTCAGCCCGGAAAGTTCCCCCAGTTCTTTTAACGTGATTTTGTCCTGGACATGGCTCTGAATATAGTTTATTGCTTTTCGGACAGAACGGGAAAAGGCAGGAGAGAGTTTCCGGTGCTTTACTGCATTGGCAAAGTCCCGTATGGCTCTGGTCTGGAGTTTTTGAATCTGTTCCACGCAGGTACAGGACTCAGAGGTCTGAATATAACTGTCACTCATGGCATAAGCCAAATTTTCGGGTACTCCGGCGTCCATAGCTGCCCGGGTAACCTGTGTAGTAAAGGAAATCATGATAATCTGCGCCTGACGCAGAGGGTTTTGGGACAAAGTTCCCGCTTTTCCTGTAGTTCCCATTAAGCGCAGGCGTTCTTCAGCCAAATCAGCGTCGCCCATACGGACGGCTTCCAGCATATTTTTTTCATATAAATAAGGCGTATGGGGGATAAAGGATTCCCTGCTCTCCAGCAATATTTTTCTTGTTTTCTTATCTAAAAAATCAAAAGAATCCGTATTGAAAATTTCCATAAAAAATCCACTCCTTTTTTGTACAGTATACCAGAGAATTATCAGCATGAATATGATAAAAATAGCAAAAAAATAATATTTTTATTTGCAGAAGTGTGTTAAGTTTATTTCATAAAATATCAGTTTATCATAAGGAGCGATGAGACAATATGAAACGTGATGTAAAAGCGATTGTAAAGGAAATGACTCTGGAAGAGAAAGCCGGAATGTGTTCCGGTAAGGATTTCTGGCACTTGAAAGGAGTAGAACGTCTGGGTATTCCGGAGGTCATGGTGAGCGACGGACCTCATGGGCTGAGAAAGCAGGCAGAGGAAGCGGACCATCTGGGATTAAATGAGAGCATTAAAGCCGTATGTTTTCCTACGGCCTGCGCAACGGCCTGCTCTTTTGACCGGGATTTGCTGCAGGAAATGGGAGAAAGACTGGGAGAAGAATGTCAGGCAGAAGACGTGTCTGTGATTTTAGGCCCGGCTGTCAATATCAAACGTTCCCCTCTGTGCGGAAGAAATTTTGAATATTTCTCAGAAGACCCCTATCTGGCTTCTCAGATGGCAGCTGCACATATTAAGGGTGTGCAGTCTAAGAATGTGGGAACTTCTATTAAGCACTTTGCCGCAAACAATCAGGAACACAGGAGGATGTCCTGTTCTTCAGAAATTGATGAGCGTACCTTTAGGGAAATTTACCTGGGCGCTTTTGAGACAGCCATTAAAGAAGCAAAGCCGGACACAGTGATGTGCTCTTACAACAAAATCAACGGAGAATTTGCCTCTGAAAACCATCGGCTTCTCACAGAAATTTTGAGAGACGAATGGGGATTTGAAGGTTATGTGATGTCTGACTGGGGCGCTGTCAATGAGCGGGTAAAAGGTTTAAAGGCGGGGCTGGATTTGGAAATGCCGGGAAGCGGCGGCTATACAGATAAAGAAATTGTGGAGGCTGTGAAAAACGGAACCATGGACGAATCCGTTCTGGATACAGCTGTGGAAAGAATTTTAAATGTGGTGTTCCATTATGTGGACAACCGCCAGGAAGGAACCTTTGACCGTGAGGAAGACCATAAGCTGGCAGCGAAAATCGCAGCAGAGTCCATGGTACTTTTGAAAAATGAGGGAATTCTGCCTTTGAAACCGGAAGGAAAGAAGATTGCCTTTATCGGAAAATTTGCAGAACAGCCAAGATTCCAGGGCGGCGGAAGTTCTCATATTAACTCTTTTAAAATCACCAGTGCATTAGACGCAGTAAAGGAAGTTACAGAAGTGACTTATGCCCAGGGATATGACATAAAGGAAGATAAAACAGATGAAAAGCTTCATAAGGAAGCCGTGCAGGCGGCGAAGGAGGCTGATGTTGCCGTGATTTTTGCAGGTCTTCCGGATGCGTTTGAGTCAGAAGGATATGACAGAACACATATGAGAATGCCCCAGTGCCAGAATACTTTAATTTCAGATATTACAAAAGTGCAGAAAAATGTAGTTGTAGTGCTGCATAACGGCTCTCCGGTAGAAATGCCCTGGGCGGATGACGTTCAGGGGATTCTGGAAGCTTATCTGTGCGGAGAAGCCGTAGGACAGGCAGAAGTAGATTTGCTCTTTGGCAAGGCTAACCCGTGCGGTAAACTGGCTGAAACGGTTCCTTATAAGCTGTCAGACAACCCGTCTTACCTATATTTCCCGGGAGACGGAAAGACGGTGGAATATAAGGAAGGCGTCTTTGTAGGCTACCGTTATTATGATACCAAGGAAATGCCGGTGCGCTATCCTTTTGGATACGGATTAAGCTATACAACGTTTGCATACAGCGATATGCAGATTTCCGCAGAGGAAATCAAAGATACGGATACGCTGAAGGTATCTCTGAAGGTGAAAAATACAGGAAATGTGGCAGGAAAAGAGATTGTACAGCTTTATGTAGCGGATAAGACAGGCGCAGCCAGCCGTCCGGTGAAAGAACTGAAAAACTTTGTGAAAGTAGAATTGCAGCCACAGGAAGAAAAAACCGTGGAAATGGAACTGGATAAGAGAAGTTTTGCGTGGTACTGCACGGAACTTCAGGACTGGTATGCGGCAACCGGAGAATATGAAATTCTGGCGGCAGCGTCTTCTCAGGATGTACGTCTTAGAAAAACTGTCCGAGTGGTTTCTTCCCAGGAAATACCGCTGCATGTACACATGAACACTACCATCAGTGAACTGATGGAAAATCCAAAAACCAACAGTGTGATTCAGGAACTGGCCAGCAGCCTCATAGAACATATGGGCGGTTCTCAGGACGGAGAAGAAGGAACAGCAGCAGCAGAAGCGATTACCCCGGAAATGTCCATGAAAATGATGGAGAACGCGCCTCTTCGCGCTATGCGCAGTTTCATGGGAATGAATGGAGAGGAACTGGAGGCGTTGATTAAAAAATTGCAGGAAGCAGCGTCAATGTAGCAAAAACGTACTTTTCGTTGTGTCATAATGTTAAATCTATGTAAAATATGTTAAATCTCTGTATAAAATATTGCGGAATTTGCTCATAAAAGGTATAAAAGTAAGGAAGAGATTAATAAAACGTAAAAATTGCATGAATTGCAATGGGAGGAAAAACGTGAAGATTACAGATTTTTTCAGTCTTTTAGGAGGACTGGCATTATTCCTTTACGGAATGCAGATGATGAGCAACGGACTTGAGGCAGCAGCAGGAAACAAGATGAAACAGATTCTGGAAAAGCTGACTGCAAACCGTTTTCTGGGTGTTTTGGTAGGTGCCGGAATTACAGCCGTTATTCAGTCTTCATCAGCCACCACAGTTATGGTCGTGGGCTTTGTAAACTCAGGCATGATGACTTTAAAACAGGCCGTATGGATTATTATGGGTGCCAATATCGGTACCACAATTACCGGACAGTTAATTGCCCTTGATGTCGGTCAGCTGGCGCCGCTTTTTGCTTTTGCAGGTGTGGCTTTGATTGTGTTTGTGAAGAAACAAAAGGTACATCACTATGGTTTGATTGTAGCCGGACTCGGTATTCTGTTTATTGGTATGGAAATGATGAGCGGCGCAATGATGCCTCTTAGAGAGTCTGAGGCTTTCGTCTCTCTTATGACGAAATTCTCCAACCCGGTACTGGGCATTCTGGCAGGTATGATATTTACAGCTCTTATTCAGTCTTCTTCTGCGTCTGTAGGTATTCTGCAGGCTCTTGCATCCAGCGGACTGATTGGACTGCCAAATGCAGTATTCGTACTGTTCGGACAGAACATTGGTACTTGTATTACAGCAATTCTGGCTGCTATCGGCACAAACAGAAATGCAAAACGTACTACAGTGATTCACCTGATGTTCAACATTATCGGTACGACTATCTTTACCATCGTATGTATTCTGACTCCGCTGACCTCACTGGTGGAAAACTGGACACCGGGAAATGTTTCAGCACAGATTGCAAATATGCATACATTATTTAACATTGTAACAACACTGCTCCTTCTTCCATTTGGAACTTATCTGGCAAAACTTGCTGTCAAGATTCTTCCGGAGAAACAGGAAGAAATGGAAGGCGTTATGCACATGGAGTTCATTCATCCAATGGAAACCAAAAGAGATACTCAGATTGGTCTTTCCGCTATTGCGGTTACGGGTATTAAGAACGAACTTCACCGTATGATTGGCATGGCAAAAGAAAATGTAGAAAAGAGTTTTGTATGTGTGAAAGATGGAAAGAGAGAACTCTTAGAGGAAGTCAGAGAGCGAGAGGAATATATTGATTATCTGAACAAAGAGATTTCCAAATATATTTCCAAGGTGCTGGTAAATGAAAGCAATCCGGGAGATTCCCAGTACATCAGCGCGCTTTTTAAAGTGTGCGGAAACGTAGAGAGAATCGGCGACCACGCCATGAATATCTGCGAATATACCAAGATGATTGAAAAACAGGGAATTACCTTCTCTGCAGAAGTAAAAGAAGAAATGGATGAAATGCGTGAAATTTGTGGAAAAGCTTTAGATTTTCTGTCACAAATTGAGGATAACTCCGGAAAGAACATTCAGGCTATCGAAGACTTTGAGCAGAAAATTGACGATATGACAGAGGACTACAGACAGAAGCAGATGGTTCGTATGCAGAAGGGAACCTGCTCAGAGGAAGGCTGTATTATCTACTCTGAAATGCTGACAGATTTTGAACGTATTGGTGACCATATTCTGAACATTGGACAGGAAATGGGTATGGGAAAAGTCGGAGCATAAGAAAACATTTATGAATACCTTGTAAATTAGAGGCTGTGGCATTAAGCACACTATGTGTTTCTTGCCACAGCCTTCATTGCTGACACAAAGAAACCCCTAATTCCCTCAAGATTAAGGGAATTAGGGGAGTTGAATAGGCGAATCCTATTTTTTATTCGCTTGTTCTTATTCTGTCCACCAGACTGCCTGTTTGCATTCTCTTATAAAGCAGTGGTGGAATCAGAGCACAGATTCCAAAGGCTATCATAAAGAGCAGGAGATTTTTTAGGACAGGAACGCAGAACGTCATACCGTAAATGTTCATAAAATGAAAAATCACATATCCCAAAGGCACTCCCGCCAGAAGGGAAAGCAAGACGGAGATTACGCCGTATCCGAGACCTTCTGTCATAAGTACCCGTCTTATTTGCTTTTGCGTCATCCCCAGGCTTTCCAGTACAGCGAATTCTCTGGAACGCTCCTGCACGCTGGCAGTCATCATATTAAAATAATTCATGAGCGTCAGAAGCGCCAGAATCAGTCCCAGGCCATTTCCAAAGACTTTTATTTGAGTTTCCGTTTTTGACATATTTTTATAGGATTCCAGCTTGGATTGGAAACCAACGCGCTTTTCACCTGCGAAGATTTGCTTTATCTGTGCTTCTGTTTCTTTGGAAAAAGGTTTCTCATAATCTGCATAAACTACTTCAATGGGGAACTCGCCTGCAAGTTTTTCCGCAAATTTTTCACTGACTATAATCTGCGGGTTGTAGCCACCGGAAAAAGAGGCGGGAGAATTCGAAAGAGAAGCGATTTTTACAGAATACATCTGCTGGCTTTTTCCGGGAAAGTAAAAAGTCAGATTTTTTCCCACGGCTTCTTTTGGGGATACCCAGTAGTTCTTTTCCAAGAGGGCAATTTTTCCTTCAAGAAACAGGGTTTTATCCAGCGTATTTCCCAGTTCTTCGTTTAATACGTCAAATTCTGTTTCGCTGATACCCACCAGACGGCTTCCAAACATGTTATTCATAGTTTCCGTATCTTTTTTATAGGCGTCCATGGTTTCATTATAATTGCCGCCCGGTGTCATTCTGGACTCAAACAGCCGTTTCAGATATCCTCCCAGTGCCTCTTTCTGATAAGGAATACAGATATCTGTGGTTTTGACTGTTCGTATATTCTTTACACCGGGAACGGATTTTAGCTTCTGCAGTTTCTCAGAGGTAAAAAGCTGTGTTTCATCTTCGCGGAGCATGGTATTATTTTCCAATGCAATATCGCTGTCAGAAATAGTATTCAGTACGCGTTTGGAATCATATTCCATCAAAAGTATACTTACAATCAGAAAAAGCGAAAGCACAAGAAAGAACGAGGTTAAAATAGCAAAGGTCTGTTTTTTTCGACGGAACATATTTCGCCATGCCATGGCTCTTATGCTGTTGCTGCCTTTGGCTTTTGTTCTTTTGGACTGGAATTTTAAATCGGCTTCTGTATAACGTACAGCCTCCATAGGAGCACATTCCCCTACAATTTTTGCAGGTTTTCTGGCACTGATAAAGACAGTAAAAGCAGAGAAAATCCCTGCACACAGACAGATAATTCCATAGAGGAGAGGGGTATGTACGGCTTTTATCCCATCTCCGGGATCCAACAGGCGGATGGCCTGGGGCAGAATCTGATTTAACATAATCAGTCCCAGGAGAAGCCCCAGTGGAATTCCTCCTGCGGCATTCCAGAAGGCTTGAAGATAAACCAGGTGCCGAAGCTGGGGAGTCGTCATGCCAAGAGTCCGTAACTGCCCAAAGTAACGGATATCTTTGGCAATGGAAATATAAAGCGTATTGTAAATAAACAGATACCCTGCGCTGAAAATCATGAAAAGTAAAAAAATGATGCCTGCCGCTGTTTTCAGGTAGTAGAAAATTAAATCCGGGTCCGATTCCAGAATCTGGCGGTCGGACAGATTCAGCTGTTTTTCCAGGGCTGAAATATTTTTCTGGGTATACAGAGAATGTTTTAAGGAAAGGAACAGGTAACCTTGTCCATAGCTTGTCTGGTCAGCGCCCGTAGTTTCGTAAAAAGCTTTTGATACAAACCCTTTGGACTGTCCCGTATAATCTTTGAAATAGCCGGAAAGAGTAAAGGTTTCCGTAAAAATACTCTGGTCTGCTTCCTGGGCAGTCTTTGGCTCTTCTTCTGTAATATTGTAATAGGTGACAGGAATTTTCATGCCAAGGGTGGGATTCTGAATACCCAGTTCCTTCAGGGCGTCTAAAGAGAGCATGATTTCGTCCTTGTTCTTTGGAAAACATCCCTTTACAGATTCAAAAGCAGGAAGAAGCTGTTTTTTCCACCCTTCTTTGTCACTGTAAAACAGTTTCACCATACTGGAATATTGGCCGTTTCCCTGGGTAATCATGGCACACTTCACTTCCAGCCCCGAGGCGCGGATATAATCCAGTTGTTTTACTTTTTCTATCTGGTCAGGGCGGGGCTCTGTCAGGGCGATGTCGTAATCTCTGCCGGACATCATAAGGTTTCGCCTGGAAAGCGCCTGGGTGTACTGGATTCCGATTCCGATAACGGTTATCAACAGGAAGGAAGTCAGAATAATGGCAAGGATGGTCAGGAGGTTTCGCTTTCTGTTTGCCTGATAAGTGGTGCGGGCTATGCGGGAAATGGTCTTTTTATTGTTTACTTTAATCATAAATCCCACCTCCGCAGATTCGTCCGTCTTCCAGCCGGATTATCCGCTGGGACATCTGGGCAATTTCTTCATCATGGGTAATCATGACCACAGTCTGGTTCAATTGTTCCTGGCTGATTTTTAAAAGCCCCAGAACGTCCTGTCCGGTTCGGGTATCCAGATTACCGGTGGGTTCGTCGGCCAGTACAATGGCAGGTTTGGCAGCCAGAGCTCTGGCCAGAGCGGTTCTCTGTTGTTGGCCGCCGGAAAGCTGGCCGGGCATGGCATAGCGCTTTTCAGACAATCCCAGCATGTCCAGAATGTGGTTTACATAATCCTTGTCCGGCCGGATACCATCCAACTGAATGGGAAGCACCACATTTTCATACACATTCAGCAGGGGCAGGAGGTTGTAATTCTGAAAAACAAAACCGATTTTTCTGCGCCGGAAAATGGTCAGGGAATCTCTGTCCATCTGGGAAATATCCTGTCCGTCTGCCAGCACCCGTCCCGAAGTGGGGTTGTCCAGACCGCCCAGCATGTGCAGCAGCGTGGATTTGCCGCTGCCCGATTTACCTACAATAGAGAGAAATTCGCCTTTTTCTACGGAGAGATTGACGCCGTCCAGGGCTTTCACAACCGTGTTTCCCAGCGGATAATATTTTTTCAGATTTTCTGCTTTTAAGATAGTCATAGAAATACTCCTTTCGATTTCTGTATTTTGCATTACAGTAACTATAGCAGAATAATCTTTCCACATTCTGTCTCAAAAGTGACAGTTTTGACAGATTTCAAAAGTATACGGAATTCGAAAGAGCATGTCTGGAAAGAAACACCGAGAAGTCGCTGCCTTTGCCTGGGGAAGAATCCACTTTGATATACCCGCCCTCCTTCGCCAGAATTTCCCTGGCAAGATACAGCCCGATTCCCAGACCTTTTTCTTGAGACACAGAAGGGGAGCGGTAAAACCGCTGAAAAATCATGCCCTGTTCTTTCTCTGAAATTCCCGGTCCCTGGTCCCGGACATGAATACGGATAAAGGAATCGTAGCTTTCTGCAAAAAGCTGAATTTCAGAACCTTTGGGGGCATATTTTACAGCGTTGTTCAGTATATTTCCCAGGGCTTCTGCTGTCCATTTCATATCGAAAAATGCCTGGAAATCTTCGCCAGAAATCTGAAAGGAAATATGTTTTTTCATGGCCTGCAGCTCTTCCGCCTGGCAGACAAGCCCCAGAAGCTCTGCTGTACCGGAAAAGGCGGGATGAAGAGCAAGCATGTCACTTTCCAGATAAGAAGAATGTACCAGTTCTTTCATAAAGAAATCCAGTTTTTCTGTCTGTGCCTGTATTTTCTGCGTCAGGGCTCTGCTCTGGTCATCGATTTCCGCCTCGGCCAGAAGTCCGGTGTACAGCATGATATTGGTCAGGGGAGTACGTACCTGATGAGAGATGTCAGCAATCAGAGATTTTACCACATTGCGCTCTTCATCTGCCTTTCGATAACTGGCATTGGAAATATCTAAAAGACGGTTTATCCGCTCAGAAATGGCAGCATCTGCAGATTCATCAAAAACAGCCAAAGTCTTCTGGCCGTCCAGGGCTCTGTCCAGGATTTCCAGTATATGATTCATTTGTTTGTCCAGATTTTTCCGATACTGAACCATGGCGAACAGGCACACAGACAGCAGCAGAAGCAGAACAAGGATTCCCAAAAGCAATAGTTTCATTTCGCATTCTCCCACATATACCCTTTTCCGTAAATCGTTTTGATGTACTGGGGATTGGAAGGTTTTTCTTCCAGTTTATCCCGCAGTCTGCGGATACCTACAGACAGGGCGTTGTCCTCTACATATTCGGTTCCGTCTTCCCAGACCCATGCCAGAAGCCGCTCCCGGGTGAGGATTTTTCCCTGGTTAAATACGAGAAGATAGAGAATTTTCTGCTCAGTGCGGCTTAATTCTATGGCTTTTCCGTCCTTGTAAAATTCCATGGTGGAAAAGGAGAAGCGAAAAGGTTCCTGCATATACTCTGATTCCTGTTTGGGACTGATTCTGCGCAGCAGCGCCCGAATACGCGCCCGAAGTACCATGGTGCTGAAGGGTTTGGTGATATAGTCGTCTGCTCCGCATTCCAGCCCCCGTACAATGTCCAGTTCCATGTCACGGGCAGTCAGGAGGATAATGGGAACCTTGCTTTCTCTGCGGATGTCCTGGCAGAAGGCGAAGCCGCTGCCGTCAGGAAGATTGACATCTAAAAGCAGCAGGTCAAAGGTCTGGCTTTTTAAGGCTGCCGCCGCGTCTTTGACTGTGCTGCATACGGTAAAGGAAAAATCTTTGTCTTTTAAAGCCATCTCCATGCCAAACGCCAGTTCCTCATCATCTTCCAGTATCATGATATAGTTCATAGTCCTGTTTTATCCTTTCCCATTGTTCTTGCAAAACGTTGCTCTATTGGGATTATTGTACCTGTCTTGTTGTACATTTTCAAGTGTGTGTGGTATGATTAAGAAACACAAAGCCAAATGCCAGGCTGGCAGACTGAGAAAAATGAGGACAAAAAGACATGAATAAAGCAAAACAGATACTTTTAAAAGCCCTTTCTTCGCCGGATTCCAGGCTGGATGTGGAGAAATCCAGAAAGCTGATGAATCTGAAAGCCTTAGACCCGTTAAAGCCTTTTTACCGGACTTTAGATACAAAGTTTTACCGGGAAGGACGGGAGATTCCCCTTCGGATTTATTTTCCGGACAGTGAATCTTATCAGACTGCAGAGGCAGTGCAAAAGGGCGACATGACGGATAACATTTACCCTGTGCTGCTGTATATTCACGGCGGTGGGTTTGTGACGGAAAGTGTGGATTCCTACAGCCGGGTATGCCGGAATCTTGCAAAGCACACCCGTCATGTAGTGGTAGCTATTGACTATCCCCTGGCGCCGGAACACCGGTTTCCTACACAGGTGGAGGACTGTTACGCTGTGGCAAAAGCGGTTTTTGCGGACAGGAATCTGCTGAATGCAGACCCGGACTCCATTACCATTATGGGAGACAGCGCAGGAGGAAATCTGACTGCGGCTGTGACCTTAATGGCAAGAGACAGAGGGGAGTTTGCGCCGCCCAGACAGATACTGATTTACCCCTGTGTCAACAACAATTACCGGGAGAACAACGGCTTTGCTTCCCTTATGGAGAACGGGCAGGATTACCTGTTGACACGGCAGAATATGGCGGATTATCTGGACTATTACCAGTCTTCAGAGAGGGACAGAGAAAACCCTTATTTTGCTCCCCTTCTGGCAGAGGATTTCACCAATCTGCCGAAAACTCTGATTATTACCGGGGAATTTGACCCGTTAAGAGACGAAGGAGAGGCCTTTGCTGCAAAACTGGCAAAAGGGGGAAACCAGGTGGAATGTCATAGAATTGCAGACGGGATTCATGGATTTTTTCTGCTGGAAACCTTTCATCCGGCAGTGAAGAAGACTTATGAATATATAAATGAATTTCTGGAAACAGAGGGGATACAGGATTAAAGAAGGGGGAAAAAATTGTGCCAGGAAGAGGAAGAAAATGGCGCTCACTGGAGAATACAGCCAAAATATTTCCGGCTACCAGCGGGAAAAAGGATGAGAGGGTGTTTCGGATTTCCTGCCAGATGAAGGAAGCTGTAGAGCCGGAAAAGCTGCAGAGGGCGCTGGATTTATGTGTGGAAGACTATGCGCTTTTTCTCTGTGTACTGCGGGGCGGACTCTTTTGGAACTATCTGGAGGAAACTCATTTAAGACCGGTGGTGAGGGAGGAATACAAGCCGCCCTGCAGTCAGATTTATGTCCGGGATCAGAAGAATCTGCTGTTTGAAGTGACTTACTACCGGAAGCGGATTAACTTTGAAACTTATCATGCCCTTACAGATGGAACCGGGGCTATGCAGTTTGTAAAATCTTTGCTTTATTATTATCTCAAAGAACTGCACCCGGATAAGGTGAGCGGTACGGCGGACCAGGTAAGGCCTGACGCCACAGCGGCAGAGATGTCGGAAGACAGTTTTGAGAAATACTATTCCGACCGGGGAAAAGAGGAAAAAATCCCGAAATACCGGGCGCATCAATTACATTACCGGAAGACGGAATACCACATGCTGCACCTGACAGAAGGAATCTTGTCAGTGAAGGAACTGCTGGAAACGGCTCGTTCTTACGGCACGACGCTGACTGTATATCTCACGGCTGTCTATTTGTGCGCCATTGCACAGGATATGAGTGAAAAGCAGAAGAAAAAGCCGGTGGCCTTAATGATTCCCGTGAACCTGAGAAACTATTTTCCCTCGGATTCGGTACGAAACTTTTTCGGGTGGATTGATATTGGATATGATTTTTCCAGCCAGAGTGAAAAGCTGGAAGATGTTATCGCGTTTACGGCAAAATTTTTTAAAGAAGAGCTGACGCCCCAGCGGATTGCGGCCAGAATGAACGGTTTTATGCGTATGGAGAAAAATCCTTTTATGCGGGCGCTTCCCCTGCCTTTGAAACTGTGGGGCATGCAGGCCGGAGCCAGACTGTCTTCTGCCAATGGAACCGCTGTGTTTTCCAATATCGGAAAGATTACGATGCCGAAAGAATGCAGGGAATATATAGACTGGTTTGATTTTTATACCACGACGCCCAAAATGGAAATTTGTATGTGTTCCTTTGAAGATAATCTGACTATCAGCTTTACTTCCCAGTTTGCAGAAAGCCATGTGGAGCGGAATTTCTTCCGTATGCTGACAGAACAGGGGACAGCGGTGCGTATTATTTCCTGGAATGAGGAAGACTGGAAAGGGGGAGAATGAGTATGCAGTACTGCAGTAAGTGCAAAGTTTCCATAGAGACGCCTCATAAGAGATGTCCCCTTTGCCAGGGAAAGCTGGAGGGAGAAGGTGAGGAGGAGAGCAAGCTGTTTCCCGACTTGTCGGGAGAGAAATCCAGAGTGTTTCTGGGATTTAAGGTGTTTACCTTTTGCTGTATAGCGATTCTTGTTCTGGGGTTGGCGGTCAATCTCATGTTTCCCGCACCGGTATTCTGGGCAGGCTTTCTGGCGGCGGCTGTTGTCTGTATGTGGATTCTCACGGCAGCGGCCTTTATCAAAAGACGGAATCTGCTGAAAAATACGTTGTGGCAGATGGTGCTTTTGTGTGTGGTGTTTCTGTTCTGGGATTTTCTGACCGGGTATCGGGGCTGGTCTTTAGAGTACGGAATTCCTGTGGTAATTCTTCTGGTATTTCCTGTGCTTACGGTCATTGTGAAGCTGATGAAGCTGCCGGCATCTTATTATATGATTTACTATCTGCTGGCCTGTGCAGCAGGGCTTTTGCAGCTTCTGTTCTGGCCTGCGGGACTGGTGCAGATGCATAGAGTCTGTGTGCTCTGCGGTGCGGTATCGGCCCTTGTTTTTGCGGGGCTTGGGATTTTCCAGGGGAAATATGTCTGGGAAGAAATGAGGAAAAAGACTCATATGTAAGAAAAAATAGGAATGTCATATCAAGCACAGGGAGAAAATTCCTGATATCAGCTTGATATGGCATTCTTTTTCGATTATTTTAGAAAAGTAATTTCAACGGTAAACAAGTCTGCGTCTGTCAGCACCTCCAGCCGTCCGCCCTGGAGCTCTGTGAAGCTCTTGGCAATAGCCAGGCCCAGTCCGCTGCCTTCTGTGTTTCTGGAAGAATCTCCCCGGACGAACCGCTCGGTAATCTCGCTGGGATTAAAGTTCAGCTCTGTTGCAGAAATATTCTTCATAATAATTTTTACATGATTTTCTGTGTTTTCCATGTTGACGTATACCCTGGTACCGGGCATGGCGTACTTGGTAATGTTTACCAGCAGATTTTCAAAAACCCGGTAAGTGCGCTGGCTGTCCAGCGGAAGAATCACTTTTTCTTCCGGAAGCTGCCACCGGAATACCAAATCCGTAGCGTCAATTTTGTCCTGCAGTTCCAGTTTGACCTGACGCAGAAGACTGACAATATCAATGTCCATAATGTTTAAGGTAACGGTCTTGCTGGTGGCCTTGCTGATTTCAAACAAATCTTCAATCAGAATTTTCAGCCGGTTGGCTTTCTGGTCCAGAATCTGAATGTAGCGTTTCCGTTCTTCCTCCGGCAAATCCTCCTGTTTCAGCAAATCCACATAAGTGATAATGGCCGTCAGAGGGGTTTTTAAATCGTGGGAGACATTGGTAATCAAATCTGTTTTCATCTTTGTGCTTTTCACCTCTTCGTCAACAGCTTTGGAAAATCCTGTCTGAATCTTGGAGATTTCCTCACGGAAAGGCTCGAATACCCCTAAGTCCTCGGGAATGGTACCGTTTAAGTTTCCTTTTGCCAGTTCATTGGTGGCTTCCAGGAGAAGCTGGTACTGGTCCTGGATTCTTCGCAGGTACTTCCGCAGCAGGAAGAACAGGGCAATGGAATAGACCACCAGTGCGCCGATTCCGAAGAACCACATCAAGCTGATAAAGCCCAGGATAATAAAGTTAATCAGCACGATTTTCAGTAGAGCACGGTTGCTGTCATCCTTTAAGTTTATATGAAGGAGTCCGTCATAAGTATTCCGGCAGAGCTTGCACAGCCAGGGCCAGATACGGTAAATCAGTACCCGTTTTTTGATATAGCGTTTCAGTCCCATGGTAAGC
Source organism: Blautia sp. HCN-20427 (assembly GCF_037890365.1). Lineage (NCBI taxonomy): Bacteria > Bacillati > Bacillota > Clostridia > Lachnospirales > Lachnospiraceae > Blautia > Blautia sp. HCN-20427. The sequence goes on from NZ_JBBKBX010000018.1 coordinate 54,269, forward strand.
ATGGTACGCAGGCAGCCTACAGTCCAGTAAACTACAGCAAAGAGGGCAATCCAGCCAAAGAGTCCCCAGGTGTATTGCAGAATAGTTGCCGGAAGTTCCGGTGTGCCGATGCTGGTAAGTACATTGTAAATGGCCTGTGTATTCAGCGCAGAAGGGTCTGTGAGAATGGATTCTGCGATACTGATGGCACAGATACCTGTTACAAAGATAATTTCAAAAGGCGTATGGAAGATTTTTTCTTCTCCCGTCTGCAGCGGCTGAACAAAAGGAAGCAGAAGAGCGCCCAGAGCGACAAAACCGGCCAGAGCCAGGCACAGAACCAGCAAATCGCCATTGTAAGAGCCTGTTTCCAGATAATAAGAGTAATCGCTTTCCAGGAAATCGGGAAGCACGGCGTTGGTCATAGCGAAGCAGTAAATGCGGCTCTGCGGTTTCTGGAAGGTACGGCGGAAATTGTAGTAATCGCTGAATTCCTCTGTGGGATTCTGTTTGGCAATCTCATTTAACATCTGAGATTCTGCGCCTTTTTGCTGAGACAGGAAGGAAGTAGACTTCACAGTGCCGTTTTCGTTGTATTCCACAATAGCGGCAAAGGCATATTCAGAATCCTCGTCTAAGACACCGCGCGTCCGCATATTGGAAAGCGCCGTATAGAGAGAATTTTTCTCCTCCGTGCTGCCACGGTTAGTGTCGATAATATCCTTGCTTTCTCCGTCCAGTACGTCGTATTCCAGATAAGTACGAAGATGAGAAAAATCAGACTGCCAATCGTTGTATTTTTCTTCCATGTCGTAAACTACAGAGTCGATGTCCGTGTAATCCTGAGAGTCCGTAGTCTCCGATGAGGTACTTTCTGCAGTCTTTGTCTCTCCGGTAGAGAAGAACATGTCGTAAGCGCTTAACGTATTGTTGTTTTTGCTCTGCAGTTCTTCCCCGTAGAGCACATAGCAGTTTTCTACCAGTTGGTTTAGCAGGCCGGACTCTGTAAAAGACAGGTTCTCCTGTTTGTTTTGCTGCCGAATATAATGGGGCCGTATAATCATCATGGCCAGAGACGGCAGCAGAATAACCAGCGCCACGATAACGGCTGTCAGTTTATGATAATTTTTCAATTTTGTATCCAACTCCCCACACCACCTTTAAATATTTTGGTTCCTTCGGATTAATCTCAATCTTTTCGCGGATATTCCGGACATGCACCATAACGGTTTCTGTGTTAATGGCTCTTTCATTCCATACCCGCTCATAAATTTCATCAGCTGAGAATACTCTTCCGGGATTTTTGATAAGCAACAGAAGAATTTTAAATTCCATGGGTGTCATCTTGACAGGCGCGTCATCCACACGGACTTCAAAGGTATTTTCGTTGACCTCCAGACCGCCCATGGTGTAGACAGTTTCCGTGCGTTCCTGCTCTTTTGCCTGGAGTTTTTCCATAAACCGCCGGTAGCGGCGCATCTGGGAATTGACTCTGGCCATAAGCTCCATAGGAGTAAAGGGTTTGGTGACATAATCGTCTGCGCCGATGTTGAGCCCCATAACTTTATCTACTTCTTCGGATTTGGCAGAGAGCATAATCACCGGAAAATCGTGTTTTTCCCGCAGCTTCATAGTCATGGTAATACCGTCCATGCGGGGCATCATAATATCCACAATGGCCAGATGAATTTCTTCCTTTTCCAGTACTTCAAGACCTTTCATGCCGTCTTCTGCCATAAAGACCTCATATCCCTGGCTCTTTAAGTAAATGGCAACGCCCTCCCGTATGTCTTTGTCATCTTCTACAATTAAAATGTGATTCATATCCATGGTTTTCTCCTGTTCCTCTGTCTATGCTACAGATAATAAAGTATAAACTAAAAAAGTGGCGTGTAAAAAAGCAAAAGAATTTCTAAAGAAAACCCTCGCAGAAAACTCAAGAAAGAAGAGGAGTCTGCGAAGGCAAAAAAATACTGTTATTTGTCAAAAAACTCTTTGATTTTATCCAGGCGTGTGGTCATGCTTCCCAGCATGGCGTCCAAAATCACCAGTGCAGCCATGGATTCCACTACGACTACAGCTCTGGGAACAATAATGGGGTCATGGCGGCCTTTAATACGGATTTCGATTTCCTCCCCTTGGCGGTTGACGGTTTCCTGTGGTGCGGCAATGGAAGGGGTGGGTTTAAAAGCTGCCCTGAAAAGAATGGGAGCTCCGTCGCTGATACCTCCGGTAATGCCGCCGGAGTGGTTGGTTTTCTTCATAATCTGCCCCTCTGTGTCCATGCGGTAGGCATCGTTGTTTTCCAGTCCGGTCAGGCGGGCTGCTTCCATGCCTTCGCCGATTTCAAAGCCTTTCACAGCCCCGATGGAAAACATGGCTTTTGCAAGGGCAGCGTCCAGCTTTTCAAAGGCAGGTTCTCCGATTCCGGCAGGAACGCCGGTGATTTCACATTCCACCATACCGCCGGAGGAGTTGGTTTCCCGCATACATTTGTCCAGATACTCCTGTGCCGCCTGAGCTGCCTGTGTGTCCGGCATGTACAGGGCATTGTTTGAAATCTCTTCTTTGGAGAAATTGGCCCGGTTAATCTGTACGGGACCAATGGAATAGGTATAGGCGGAAACCGTGATTCCCAGTTCTTTTAACAGCTTTGCGGCAATGGCCCCTGCGGCCACACGTCCAATGGTTTCCCGGCCGGAGGAACGTCCGCCGCCTCTGTAATCCCGGAAACCGTATTTGCGGTCATAGTTTAAATCTGCATGACCGGGACGGTAGCAGTTGGCAATTTCGCTGTAGTCATGAGAGCGCTGGTCCGTGTTTGCCACCATAAGGGAAATGGGGTGTCCTGTGGTTTTTCCCTCAAAGACGCCGGAAAGGATTTCCACCTGGTCGGCTTCCTTTCGCTTGGTGGTGAAACGGGACTGTCCCGGTTTTCTCCGGTCTAAGAAGGCCTGAATGTCCTCCTCGCAAAGAGAAAATCCGGCAGGGCAGCCGTCTACCACAACACCGATACCTCTGCCGTGGGACTCCCCCCATGTTGTAATGCGGAAAATGTTTCCAAATGTTGAACCGTACATAACCTTACCTCCCATTTCCATTTATAAGTTGAATACCGTGTATGCAACAATCGCCGCAATGGCCTGAATCAGCAGAATTGCCGGCAGTCCTACGGCGAATTTTCTGTGCTGTGTCTTATGTCTGAAGATACGCATACCGCAGATGGCGCCCAGAGAACCGCCGCAGACGGCAATTCCCAGCAGGGTTTTCTCTGAAATTCGCCACTGATGAAGTTTGGCTTTCTGCTTGTCTATACCGAAGCAGAGAAAGGCCAGCAGATTCACAGCTATGAGATACATCACAATATTTTTCACAATCAAAAATTACACTCCTTTGTAACTGTTCCCCGCCACATCCGGAAGGGTGATTTCCCCTGCCAGATTGCGGTAGAACATTTCCTCTATTTTTTTGCGCTCCCAGTGTTTGCCCAGAATCCACATAACTTTGGTAACCACGGCTTCTGTGCTCATGTCATAAGCCTGGAACACACCGGCATCCAGCGCGATTTTTCCTGTTTCGTAGAGAGAAAGATTGCTGCCCTCGTAAGGACACTGGCTTTTCACTACTACAATCATTCCTTTCTGAATGACGTCTTTTAAGTCGTCAATGACCTCAGAAGACAGGGTGGGAATTCCGCCCATGCCAAAGGCCTCAATAATCAGCCCCCGGTAGCCCTGTTCATACAGAAGCTGAAAAATTTTTCCGTCAAAGCCGGGTACTAATTTAATAAGAAAGACTTTTTCTTCCAGTTTGGTTTCCAGAGTACATTTGCCTCTTGGTCCCGGTATATAAGAGCGCCGCAAATCCAGCCCCCAGGAATTTACCTCGCCCACATAGGGATAATTAATGCTTTCAAAGGCATGAAAACTGGTAGTGCGTACCTTTGAAGCCCTGGTTCCCAGAATCACCTTGCGGTTAAAGGCAAGGAAAATACCGGGCATGCCGCTTCCGGCCATGTGAATGGCGCAGCGGCAGTTTTCCACTGCGTCTGCCAGTGGATTTAAAATAGAAAGCTGGCTTCCGGTAATGACTATGGGAATGGGGATATTCGGCAGCATGAAGGACAGTGCGGAAGAGGTATATGCCATGGTATCCGTCCCGTGGAAAATCACAATGCCGTCATAAGTCATATACTGCTCGTAAATCGTTTTTGCCATGGCCTGCCAGTTGGAAGGCTGGATATTGGCGCTGTCCAACTGGAACAGTTCCAGAAAATCCACGTCGTACAAATCCGTAATATCGGAAATGTAGGAGAGGATATCCTTGCTGGAAAGTCCCGGCACCAGTCCTTTTTCGTCCTGCACACAGGCCAGGGTTCCGCCTGTGGTAATAATGAGAATTTTCTTTTTCATCCTTTATTTCCCTGCTTCCCACCGTCCCGAAGCGCCGCAGGGCAGTACCAGTCCGCTCTGGGTTACGGGAAGTCCGATTTCCTGTGAATCCACGGTTCCGTTGAATTTCTTTAATTCCGTTGCCAGCATGTAGGTCAATACTGCAGGAGCAAGGCCTGTGGTGTAGGAGTTGACAAGGAAGAACAGCGGGTTGTCAGAGAGAATCTGGGTACACAGCTGAATGAGCGGGTGAATGGCATCTTCAATTTTCCAGATTTCTCCTTTTGGTCCTCTGCCGTAAGACGGCGGGTCCATGATAATGGCGTCGTATTTGTTTCCTCTGCGGATTTCCCGCTCTACAAATTTTACGCAGTCGTCCACCAGCCAGCGGATGGGGGCGTCTTTTAAGCCGGAAGACACGGCATTTTCCTTTGCCCAGGCAACCATTCCCTTGGAAGCGTCCACATGAGTGACAGAAGCGCCGGCTGCAGCCGCAGCCAGGGTGGCGCCTCCGGTGTAGGCAAAGAGGTTTAATACTTTGATGGGGCGTCCGGCTGTACGGATTTTTTCAGAAAACCAGTCCCAGTTGGCTGCCTGTTCCGGGAAAAGTCCGGTGTGCTTGAAGCTGAAAGGCTTTAAGTTAAAGGTCAGACTTTTGTACTGGATGGTCCACTGTTCCGGTAAGTCGAAGAATTCCCATTCGCCGCCTCCCTTTTTGCTGCGGTGGTAGTGGCCGTTCATTTTTTTCCAGCCTTTGTGTGTCTTAGGAGTGTCCCAGATAACCTGAGGGTCCGGACGCACCAGAAGATAATCTCCCCAGCGTTCCAGTTTTTCCCCTTTTGAAGTATCTATAATTTCATAATCTTTCCATTGATTGGCAATCCACATATTAGAATCCTTTCTGCTGAACTATCGTTCGTTTATAGCCAGTATGTGATTTTTATTAAAATAAAGCATATTCAGTATAACAGAAGGAAGGAAAGCAGGCAACCGGGGAATGGTATTTTAGAGCGGTATTTTGGAGAGCGGAGCAGGGAAACAGAAAGATGGAATCTGGAAAACAAATTTCGGCAGAAAAGAAGAGGTCGTTGCGTATGGCATAGGGCTTCTTGTTTTTCTCGAAAAACAGTGGAAATGCGGGAATGCCTATGTTACAATATTTTCAAAGCATTATATTTCCAATAATCTAATATGTCTATTGCGGTATTCTGCCGTGTCTGAAAATCTGACAACATATCAAAGGAAAATCTCAATGCTTTTATTCATAGAAAACAGGAACAAATGCAGAGAGGTGGAACAAAGATGTGCGGCGGAAGGATAAGGTTTGCAGTGTCTGTACGGGAAACTTCCTGCGAAAGAAAGAGGAGGTAGCTATCTTATGGAAGCAAGAAAAACAATCCCGAACAGAGCGTACAAATCAACGGTGTTTGCTATGTTGTTTGAGGATAAAGAACATTTATTGGAACTTTATAATGCGGTCAGCGGAAAACATTACACAGACCCGGAAATGCTGGAAATTAATACACTGGAGAACGCTATTTATATGGCACAAAGCCCATAGAGTTGCCGTCACCGCGCTTTGTAGTGTTTTATAACGGTTTGGAAGAACAGCCGGACACGAAAATCTTAAGATTATCAGAATTGTATACAATAAAAGAAAAGTGTAGTTTGGAATTAACGGCGGTTATGCTGAACGTAAACAGCGGACATAACAAAGAACTGATGAAAATGAGTCATACCTTATGGGAATACGCAGAATATACGGCGAGAGTGAGAAAGTATGCAGAGGAAATGGAACTGGCAGAAGCAGTAGAGCGAGCCATAGAAGAGTGCATAAGGGAAGGAATTTCTGGAGAAGAATAAAGCGGAGGCAAAGAACATGAGTATATTTGAATATGACCAGGAGAAACATATGAGACAGGAGAGGGAAGAAGCCTGGGAGGAGGGCAAAAAGGCTGGAGTTATCGTGGGGCTTGCACAAGGAAAGCGAGAGTTGCTTTGCGAATTGATACAGAAGAAAGTACAAAAAGGAAAAACTACGGAAGAAATCGCAGAAGAATTAGAAGAACCACAAGAGGTGATAGAAAAAATTTTGCAAGATTTAAACGGCTCCTCATCTAAATAAAACAGAGAAAAGAAGAAGTTTGTGTTGATATGCAGCTTCTTCTTTTTTGCTATAGAAGAACTGCCAAACGATGCACTGTCTGATATTAGAGCATGAGCAATGACCTAAAAAAAGTTCCAATATACAAAAATAATACAAAAAAATAGAAAGAACCAGAAATAGTAAAAAAAGGAATGAATTTATTCCTAAAGAATTTTTAGGCGGTATGCTAAAATACATATATAAACAACGCAAGGTAATTGTAGTTCCTTTTGACGGAGAGTCCCTGAAGAGTTTTGCGGAAAGCAGATATGAAGGGATTGAGCCTGTAGGGGATAGTAATATTCAGACATGGCAGAATGAAAGATATAATAACTACGGCGGCATGAAATCTTTCCAGATTCAGCGTCAGCCGGATACCGAAGGTCTGGGAGACGCCGGCAATTCAGGCTGGTGGTGGCCGGACTGGGAATATGACAACAAAATCGGTTTTCTGAAATATGACCTTTCCCAGTATGAGGCAGAAAACGAAGGAAAAGAAATCGAAAGCGCATATCTGTCTCTGAATTATCTGGGAAAAGGTGCAGGTGATGCCAAAACAGACCGTGTAAGAGTTGTTCTTTCCGATACGGAATGGAAGGAACTGGCTGGGAAGAAGACACATCGGAAGACGACGTTGCCTGTTTGAATATGCCGAAGCTGAATTATGACGCGAATGACCTTGAGCATACTTCTGCTGTTTCGGAAGAGTTTGCCACAGAGGAAGGAACAAAGACAATCAGAGTAGATGTGACAAAACTGGTTCAGCAGTTTAAGGAAGAAAATCCGGATGAACAGCAGATTGCATTTGCACTGAATGAAACGGAATCCGGAAACCGACTTAGATTCGGCGCCAAAGAGGCAGGAGAAGGATACGGAGCAAGACTGATTGTAAATTATACGGATGCAGAAGAACCGGAGAATCCTTCAGAGACAACAGATAAGACCGCACTGAATCTGGCTGTTACTATGGCTGAAAAGCTGGAGGCAGAACAGACAGAAAGCGGCAGCTATACAGAAGAGACCTGGGAAGCCGTTCAGACTGCACTGGATGAGGCAAGAATTCTTCTGGAGAATCCGGAAACCACTCAGGCAGAAGCAGACAGTGCATTCTTAAAACTGATGACAGCCATCAACCTTCTGGAAAGCGATGTGCAGAAAGCAGGACTTGGCGCGGCCATTGAGGGTGCAAAAGCTATCCTTGCAGATGCATCTGCTCTGGCAGAGGCAGAAGTAGTTTACGCAGATACAGAAGCCACCCAGACGGCAATCAACCAGGCGGCTACAAACCTGATGACCGCAGTGAATAACCTGCTGGTTACAGAGACGGACAATAGACTGGATATCCTGATTCAGAAAGCAGAAGAATTGCTGCAAAAAGAAGATCAATATACCAATGACAGCGTACAGGCATTAAAAGACGCCCTGGAAGCAGCAAAAGAGGCAGCAGCAAAGAAAGATGCCACGGAACAGGAAATCAACGATGCCTATAACGCTCTGGCAGAAGCCATGGCTTCTCTGGTGCGGGTTGCCAATAAAGACGAACTGAAAAATGCTCTGGATAAGGCAAATGAAATCCTTGTTAATGCAGGAAAATACACAGACAGCAGTCTGGAAGGTCTGGAAGCAGCAAGGGATGCAGCTCAGAGTGTATACGACGATAAGAATGCCTCTCAGGAAGAAATCGAAGAAACGCTGACAGCCTTGATTAACGAAATCCTGGAAGTGCGTCTCCTGGGTGATGTCAATCTGGATGAAGTTGTGGACAGCGCCGATGCACAGGCATTACTGAGATACAATGCAGAACTCGATGAACTTAGCGAAGAACAACTGGATGCAGCGGATGTGAACCGGGATGAGGCAGCAGACAGCAGCGACGCAGGACGAATTTTGCAGTATACGGCGGAGATGATAGAAGAATTCTGAGTTGTAATATAGTTTCCTGATGATAACGCAGACAGAAAAATCGTTACAATCCTTAAAAATAACTGGATTGTAACGATTTTTTAGTATACGACTGTCAAACTCCCGCAATTTATATTGACAAATGAAAAGAGAAAATTATAATAACAAATAGTTAGATATAACTAACTGATGCGAAGACAACAGGAAAAGAAAGGAGAACGCTATGGAAAAGAATAGAAAGCAGCCGGGTATTGTCAGCAGCCGGAGTGCAGAGGTGGCAGAATTTCTGCAGCTGATATGCGGGACAGAGGAAGCGCAGGCAGAGAAAGAGGCCTGTGCACTGGAAGGAATGTTGGGAAGTGAAGCTATGCAGAGTATTTATGATTTTCTGAAATATGGGGAAGTATATGAGAAACGAATGGAGAGCAGCAGGCTGCGGAATTTGTACTGTACAGGAACTTCTGTGCATGGGATGGGACTGTATTGCCCGGATAGCCGCTATCCCAGGTCCTTATCCGGGGATTATGAAGATTTCTGCCCGGAAAGCTGCCTGCACGTCAGAGAGCAGGAATGTGTTTTCTATCTTTTGCCCAGAGAACAGAGATACAAAAAGCAGCTTTGGTATCAGGATACCGGGAAGTGGAAAGCGGCAAAGAGAGACGGAAAGGGATTTCGCCTTCCCTCGGAAATTTTTGATTTTTTTCTGAGCCCGGATGACCCGGTGATAGAAGCGGAAGGTCTAGTGGCGCTTACGGAAAATGGAGAAAGCCCCAAGGAAGAGAACTGCCGGGAACTGAATATTCATTTATACAGAGGATGAAAGCATGGAACAGGGAGAAAATTTTAAAAGGGAAGGCTTGCCGGCTTTGCAGCAGGTTTATTATCTTATGGAACTGGAACGGCTGGGGAGAAACGGAAAGAAAAGGGGAAGTGTGACCCGGATTGCAAAAACCTGCGGAGTACACAGAAGTTCTGTGAACCGTTATTTTAAAAAGTGTCTGGAAGAGGGGTATCTGACGGAAGGACTGGATTTGACAGAAAAGGGAAAAAAATGGCTGGGAGAATACAGGCAGCTTATCCGAAGACTCAGGGTGTATTTTCAGGAAATGGGCATGGACGAAGCAGAAACAGAGGGTAACGTCCGGGTCATGATAGAACATATGGAGCCGAAGACCATACTTTGTATGATACAAAAGCAGACAGAACAGGGGTCATTGCGGGAACAGGAGGCAAAGCAGATGGTGGGAGGAATGATTCACTATGGCACCTATCCGGTGGATTTTGCCCTGTACCGGCAGGACGGGAAAAAGCAGGGAGAACGCTCTATGGCAGACCGGGGCTTTCAAAAGCCTGCTCTTTTGCGGCACAACCGCAGAGGCAGTTATCTCCAGCTTGAAATCTGTGAGACTCAGGGAAAATCCAGAGTCAGCGGAATTACTATGAGAGGACATTTGGAATCACTGAAGTATCGGGACAGGGGGATTTTATGTCAGGCGGATATCCGGGCCGGGCGTCTTAAAATTCCTCTCAGGGTCTTTGCCTTTCGGAAAAAACAGGACGGAACCTTGAAAGGAATCCTGCCGGTGACGGTAAGCGCCAGCGTGGGAAGAACCCATATGCCGGAAAGTACAGCGTTGTTGATTTTCTGGTTTTAGGAGTGTTTCGCCTGCTTTTTGTAATTTTTATTCAGCGCTGAAACAGCAGATTTTGAAAATGCCCAAGGAAAAAACAGTGGATTTTGAGGAAAAGTGAAAAAAGCGTTTGTTGCACCCGTGCGTCAAAGTGAAAAAAAGAGTGTTGACAGAGAAAAATCCCCGTGGTATAAGTGGTTACATGAGAGATAGTTACAACTAACTCAAAAGCGGAAACAGTGGGAAAGGAAACAGACATGAAGGAACGGAAGAGGAAAAAGAAATTTCTGGCAGTGGTTTGCAGTATGGCTCTGGTATTTTTTATGAGGTTTGGGACAGGGGCCGCGTTGGTGTACGGGGCGTCGGGAACTGTTTATACCTGTACCATTTACCCTTGTTACGCACATCCGGTTACCGGAGAAATCGAGGATTCCGGGGGTGAGGCAGGATATGCCACCGGGCAGGGGATGCTGGAAGGAATTCTATATGGAAATGGAATTATGGAAGTGACTGACAGCGGAGAATATTATCTCACCATTCGTCTGAGCATGATGGACTACACCTCTAATCATAGCTTCTGGGTGCAGAATGTAGGGGACAGCCAGTGGTCTTCCGTTTCTGCAGCGATTACCGGCAACGGTACAGATACCAATGGCTCCAACAGTGATATTTGTATTCAGGTACCCAGCGAAAATTGTGTGGTAAGAGGTTCCATGTATGTGGACCCCATGGGGAGGGAGGTAATTTATTATTTCTATACCGGAGATTATGCAGAGGGCAACAGTACAGATATGACAGCAACCATAGTGACAGAGGCCTCCGGCACAGGAACGGAAAGTGAGACTCAGACCGACAGTCAGAGTGAAAACAGCGGAAGCAGCACTTCTTCAGCCAGCGCCTCTTCCGGCAGTACATCATCTGGAAGCAGCGTAACACCTTCGGCGTCTCTGAAGTCGTCTTCCGGCACATCTTCCGGTACAGATTCCGCAAAGACGGATACACAGCAGAATACGCAGGAAGATACAAAGAATACCACCGGAAACACCGCACAGACGGAACCTTTGCAGAGCAGTATTCAGGAAGCAGCTTCGCCTTCTTCCGATACGGAAGAGGCAACGCTTAGCCAGGCACAGGGACTGAGCCTTTCCACACAAGGCGAGGAAACAGAAACAACGGCCAACAGTGGGAATAACAAAACGGTTAGTATTATTACTACAGCGGTATGTGTCACGTTTTCCGGACTGGTGCTGATGGCTGCTGCTGCGGGAATTGTGTATCTGTTCCGCAGAAACTGGAAAAGATGGGGTTCAGGTGAAGATGATGAAAATTACTGAAAAGTGCAGGAAGAAAAGAAGAGCAGCGCTGCTGGCAGGCACGGTTTTGCTGTTGGCTGCATTGGCCGGTTGTGTGGACCAGAGTCAGGGGAAAACAGCAGAAAATACAAAGGATATCCAGACAGTTTCAGGGCAGAGCAAAAGTGCGGAAACGCTTCTGGAAATCAGTGACCCGCAGGAAAAGGCAGCTGTGGAGGCGGCAAAGCAGAAAGTATCTGCCATGAAAACAGAACCCAGAATTATTGCAACTTCTCCGGCTGTGGCAGAGGTCTGCAGCAGACTGGGGCTGGATTTGGTGGGAATCTGTGAAACCAGTGTGACCACCCTGCCGGAAGAGTATCAGGATTTGCCTTCTGTGGGGACAGCTATGAGCCCGGATATGGAAGTGGTCTCCACCCTTTCCCCGGACTGGGTGTTAAGTCCTGCCAGTCTCCAGAGCGATTTGCAGCCAAAGTATGAGGCTGTTGGTACGGACTGGGCGTTTCTCAATCTGAGAAGTGTACCGGGGCTGTACCGTTCTATGCAGGAACTGGGAGAAATTTTCGGCAAGGAAGAGGAAGCGCAGAAACAGACAAAAGAATTTACCGATTTTTATGAAAAATATCAGAAAGAACATGAGGACAAAGATAAGCCCAAGGTACTGATTCTCATGGGACTTCCCGGTTCTTATATCATTGCCGCGGAAAATTCCTATGTGGGAAGTCTGGTGGAACTGGCAGGCGGGGAAAACGTCTATGCCGGCACAGATCAGGAATTTTTAAACGTCAATACCGAGGACATGAAGACGAAGGAGCCGGACCTTATCCTTCGTACTTCCCATGCGCTGCCGGATCAGGTAAAGGAAATGTTTCAGAAAGATTTTGAAACCAATGATATATGGAAGCATTTTCAGGCAGTAGAGGAAGGCAGAGTGTATGACCTGACCTACGGGCTGTTTGGCATGAGTGCTACCTTTGATTATCCCCAGGCTCTGGAAGAACTGCAGACGCTGCTTTATCCGGATGAGAACGGGGAAAACGGCCAGACAGATACCGAGAAAACAGCAGAAGAAACATCGGAGAAGGAGAAGTGAGATGGAAGATCAAGAGAAGAAAGAAAAGAGCTATCACAGAAAAAAGACAGCCAGAATCCTGGTTTCCTTCACCGTATTTCTGGTGCTGCTGGTGTTGTTGTTCCTGCTGTCTGTCAATATCGGCAGCCTGAAGGTTAGTTTCAACAAACTTTTCCGCGGATTGTTTATTGCTTATGACCAGGATGTGGCTACGGTTTATGACCTGCGCTTTCCCCGCATTTTTATCTCTATGCTGGCGGGGGCGGCGGTTGCTGTGTCAGGTGTGCTGTTTCAGGCTGTGCTGAGAAATCCTCTGGCAGACCCTGGTATTATGGGAATTTCCAGCGGCGCAGGATTTGCGGCTGTTGTGATTACGGCTGCAGCGCCCACTTTATTTTTCTTTACGCCGCTGTTTGCTTTCCTGGGCGGATTGTTTGCCTTTCTTCTGGTGTACAGCCTTTCCTGGAAAGGGGGATTAAGTCCTCTCAGGATTATTCTGGTAGGTGCTGCAGTAAATGCCATGTTTACCGGACTTTCTTCCGGATTTAACTCTATGAGCGGAGGAAATCTGTCAGGAGTTGCCTCGATTGTAAACGGCAATATAACCATGAAGACATGGGATGATGTGAAAACTCTGGCGCCCTATGTGCTGATTGGTTTGGTTCTGGCCGTCCTTCTGGCTTCTATGTGCAACTTGCTGGCTTTGGAAGATAAAACCGCAAGAGGGCTGGGGGTGAATGTCAATGCTATGCGCCTGGTGATTTCTCTGGCAGCAGTGCTTTTGGCTTCTATTTCTACAGCAGTGGCAGGGGCGGTAAGTTTTCTGGGACTGATTGTGCCTCATATCGGCAGAATTCTCATAGGAAGCAACCACAAGGTACTGATACCGTTTTCCGCCATTCTGGGAGCTTTTCTCTTCCTGCTGGCGGATACGCTGGGAAGAACCGTGGCGGCGCCTTATGAGATTTCCGCTTCGGTGATTATGAGTATTGCAGGCGGGCCGTTTTTCATTATTCTGCTTAGGAGGTCAAAGAAATATGCAGGTTAAAGATATGGAAAAGCCGACAATGAAGGTACAGAATCTTTCCTTTTCCTATGGGAAAAATCCGGTGTTAAAGGATATTTCCTTTGAAATACAGGAAGGGAAAATTACCACCATTTTAGGCGCTAATGGCTGCGGAAAGTCTACCTTGTTTGGGCTGATGACGAAAAATCTGTACCCCAGAAAGGGAAATATTTTCCTTCGGGGAAAAAATCTGCAGAATCTGAGTCTTAAAGATTTTGCAAAAAAGGTTTCCATTGTGCACCAGTATAATACCGCCAGTGAGGATATTACAGTAGAGGAACTGGTTTCTTACGGAAGGACGCCTTACCGAAAAGCCTTTGCAGGTGTCAAAGAGGAAGACGAGAAAATCATTGCATGGGCTATGGACGTTACGGGTGTTTCTCAGTATCAGAACCGGGAAGTGGGCAGATTGTCCGGAGGGCAGAGGCAGAGAGTATGGCTGGCTATGGCGCTGGCGCAGAATACAAAAATCCTGTTTCTGGATGAGCCCACTACTTATCTGGATATTCGTTATCAGATAGAAATTCTGGAACTGGTGCGGAAACTGAACCGGGAATATGGCATAACGATTATTATGGTGCTTCACGATATAAACCAGGCCATTGCTTTTTCAGACAGAATCATTGGACTGAAAGACGGCTGTGTGGAAGTCCAGGGACCGCCGGAGCAAGTCATTACTGCAGACAGCATGGAATCCCTGTATGGAATACACCTGGAGGTGGCAGAAGTCCAAGGACAGAAATTCGTGCTGACGGTGTAGGAGAAAGGAAGGGTAGAATTGAAAAACAAAAAGAAAGCAGGCGTTTTCCTTCTGCTTGCCGTAATCATCCTTGTGGCGGCAGTGGGGATTTACTATAAAACAAGACCCAAAGAGGTCACGAATCTGGAACCTGAGTTTGAAGAAGCCCAGGAGAAACCTCAGGAGGAAGGAAGTTCCGGGGGGACAGATACAGGTATTCAGATTCCGGGCTACACGTCCGTAGAGGTGCAGGCAGGCACAAAAGACGTATCCGTAGAACTGATGAATCCGGAAGAAAATCAGGTGTATTTCGAAATCTCTTTTTACCTGCCCGAAACAGATGAGACGATTTATACCTCCAAGCTCATCAGCCCGGGACAGCATTTGTATGACATTACACTGGAAAGAGAACTGGAAGCGGGGGAATATCCTCTGACCATTCAGTACAAGACCTACAGTGCAGATGAAAACCGGACGCCCAAGAACGGGGCAGAGGTAAACTGCACATTGATTGCAAAAGAATGATTTATGATGTTACTGCGCAGACAGCGCTGAACATAAAAAGAAAACAAAAAGGAGAGAAAAGACATGAAACTTACAAAAATGGTATCCGGCGCGCTTGCAGCGGCCCTGATGGCAACAACAATGTACACGCCTGCATTTGCAGCAGAGGCAGATTTGGCTAACGGAGATTACACAGGTACAATTCATTTCCTCAACGGAAATGGTTCAGGCAACAAGAGCATGTGTGACCCGATTTTTGTACATGAAGCAGATGTGGAACTTACAGATGACGGTGCAGAACTGACTTTTTATGTAGCGTATCCGATTCCGGCTTTTGCAGGACAGGGTGCAGACGGAACGGTAAAGGATGTGACCATGACAATCGACGGACAGACGTATAACGCAGTTTCCGACATTGACAGCAAACCGGAAAAAACTTTTGATACAGCAGGGGCTCTCTTTGGTATCAACGAAGGTGATACGCTTCCAACACAGGTACTGACTGTAGACCTTCCCCGTTCTGCTGTGGACAATCTGGAGCAGGGTGTAGAGACCAGTGCGTATGTCAATGTATTTATGAATATGACACAGAGTTTCTATGTGCAGGTAACAGACTTAAAGGCAGCAGACAACGATAATTCTTCTGAAGAGACTACAGAGCAGAGCATGGAAATCACAGCAGAAGTAGCAGAAAAACCATCAGAACCAACTTATACGGTAACGGTTCCTTCCGCAGTTTCTATGGGAACATTAAGCTCAGAAGCAGAGAACAAACAGGCATATGATGTAACAGTAAAAGCAGCAGATTTAAACGGTACACTTTCTGTAAAAGCACCGGAAAGCGGAACTTTAAACAGCGGAAAAAATACACTGGAATTTAAAAACAGTTTTGCAACACAGACTGTAACACAGGATACAGACGCAACCACTTTAAAAGGTGAACTCAGTGTAGCCGGCAGTGCGGTAGAGGCAGCAGAAGCCGGAAATTATACAGGAACCACTACATTCTCGATTACATATGCGGCACAGAAATAAGAAGAAAAAGGAACTTTGGCAGGCGGCGCTTCTCCTGATTGGTATTTTAACAGTGAGTATGGTGCTGCCGCCTCTGGAAGTTTCCGCAGCTGCAGGGCAGCAAATGCAGGTTTCGGCTAATGTAGCCGGGGAGAGTACCGGGCCGTCTTATACGGTGGTGGTGCCTTCTTCCATAAATCTGGGGGCGCTGAGCCAGCAGCAGGATAATCTGCAAAAATATGAAATCCTGGTTCGTTCCTCCGGGGTAAAGGGAAAACTTTCGGTAGAGGCCCCTGCCCTGGGGGTCCTGCAGAATCAGTCGGAGAACCTGGCCTTTTCCAACGACTTTGGCGTGCAGAGCGTAGACCTGTCTGCCAGCGGGGAAGAAAAGCAGTCTGAAGAAACCGCTTTCTACGGAACTATCTGCATTACAGCCAAAGACGTTGCACAGGCAAAACCGGGAAATTATACAGGCAGTACCACTTTTCAGATTACCTATTCTGCAAACGGAGGTTCTTCCCTGAATAAGAACGATATTCTTAATAAGCAGAATTCTCTGAAGAAGAACAATGCCTTAAGCGGAAACTCCTCTTTAAAAAATGCCTCTTCTTTAAAAAGTGGAACGACTGGTACGAAAACTGCAGGTAAAGTAAAAACCGGTGATGAGCAGTATCTGTTTCTCTGGGCAGCAGCCCTGACGCTGAGCGGAGGATTTACGTGGTACTGTATGACAAAACGAGCAATTCAGAAAAAGAAATAGACAGCTCGGGCAAACCTGTGATACAATGAGACAACGAAAATATCAGGTGTGCCCGATGATCGGAAGACTGCCGGAAAAGGTTCTTGAAGAAAGAGCCTTTTCGGCAGTCTTTTTCTGTTTTTAAGAAGGGGCTGCCAGGGAAATGGAGCACAGTATGTATTTAATGGTTGATAATTACGATTCTTTTGTGTATAACCTTGCCTGTTATCTGGAAGAATGTGGAGAACGGGTAGAATTGGTGCGAAATGATAAGATTTCAGCAAAAGAGATAGAAGGTATGCTGAAAACCGGGGCTTTGGAAGGGGTGGTAATTTCTCCCGGTCCCAAAAGTCCAAAGGATTGTGGAAACTGTAAGGAAATTGTGGAAAAGCTGGCTGGAAAAGTCCCCATTCTGGGGATATGTCTGGGGCACCAGATTATCGGTCACGTATTCGGGGCAGAAGTGGAGAAAGGGGAAAGGCCCATGCATGGAAAAGTCAGCACGATTGAGACGAACCAGAAAGGCTTGTTTGGGGGGCTTCCAAAGACCTATGAAGTCACCCGGTATCATTCTCTGGTAGTCAGCAGTGAAAACTTTCCGGCTGCTTTAGAGGTGGATGCCCGCACAGAGGACGGGGTGATTATGGGACTGCATCACCGGGAATTTCCAATCTACGGCGTACAGTTTCATCCGGAAGCCGTATTAACCCAATACGGTCATGAATTGTTGGAGAATTTTGTAAAAATAAGTAAGGAGTGGTGGGGAGCGCATGAAAACAAAGGTTTATAAGCTGAATTTTTACCGGAAGGCAGAGGATATTTTTGAGTGTTACAAGGAAGAAAATATGGCGATTTTTCTGGATTCTTCCCTGGAAAACCAACTGGGGCAGTATTCCGTTATCGGTCTGAATCCGTATCTGATTTTAAAAGAAGAAGACGGCACTTTTTATGAAAATGGGAAGCCTCAGAAGGGTACACTGGAGACTGCTTTAAAGGGATATCTGGAAAAATACCGGGAGGAAAATTCCACACATCTGCCGCTGGTTTCCGGGGCATTGGGGTATTTTTCCTATGATTACGGCAGGAAATTTGAGCAGATAGAAAGCCGCCACGAAAAGAAGCTGGATATCCCGGAGGCTTTGTTTGTGTTCTATGACTTCCTTATTATAGAGGACAAGCAGGAGAAAACTTTGTATCTCACGGCCAGAGGCGAGACAGAAGATGCAGATCAGGGCATTTGCCGTCTGGAGGCGGAAATACGAAGTTGTACTCCCGCCGTGAAACCGGCAAAACACAGTCAGCTTGCTGCCTTTTCTCCGAACTTTACAAAAGAAGACTATAAGCAGGCCATTGACCGAATGATTTCCTATATCATAGAGGGAGACATTTACATTGCCAATATGACCCAGCAGCTGACGGTGGACAGTCAAAAAGAGCCTTACGAAGTGTACCGCTATCTGCGGACGCACAATCCCGCACCCTTTGGGGGATTTTTTCAATGCGGGGATTTCCAGGTGGTCAGCGCTTCGCCGGAGCGGTTCATGCAGGTGAAAGACGGACAAATCGAAACACGTCCCATTAAGGGAACCAGAAAGCGGGGAGAGACGCCCCGGGAAGATGCCAGTCTGAAAGAAGAACTGAAAAATTCTGCCAAGGACCGCAGCGAACTGCTGATGATTGTGGACTTGGAGAGAAATGATTTGAACCATGTGTGCCAGTCGGGCAGCGTGCAGGTGACGGAACACTTTGCAGTGGAAACTTATGCCACAGTCTTTCATCTGGTTACAACCATTGTGGGAAAATTAAAGGAGGGACTCCGTGCGGCAGATTCTATTCCCGCAGCCTTTCCCGGCGGTTCCATTACCGGAGCGCCCAAAATCCGAGCCATGGAAATTATTGACGAACTGGAGCATGACCGGCGCAACCTTTACACCGGTTCTATGGGATATTTTTCTTTTGACGGAAACTGCGATTTGAATATTGTCATCCGCACGGCTATTCATAAGGACAACCGATATTATCTGGGAGTGGGAGGCGGTATTACCTGCGAATCGGATTTGGAATTTGAATACGAAGAAACTTTGCAGAAAGCAAGGGCAGTATTGGAAGCACTTTGGGAGGAAGCATAGATGTTTACAGCAGATGAGGGATATTATTTTGGCCTGGGGGCATTTGAAACCATAGCCGTAGAAGAGGGAAAACCTGTTTTTCTGGAAGAGCATTACCAGCGTCTTTTGCAGGCTTTGCAGTTTTTTGAATTGCAGGTGGATTTTGAAAAAATTCAGCAAAAGGTGCAGGAAGCCCTTGGGGAAGAGCCGGTGAAAATCGGGAGAAAGGTGCTGAAAATCACGGTTTCCCAGAAAAATATAGTAGTGAGCACAAGGGAAAATACTTATAGGGAGGAGGACTACAGGCAGGAATTTACCGCAGCATATGCAAAAATCCGCAGAAATGAAACCTCCCCGCTGACGTATCACAAAACGCTAAATTACGGAGACTGTATTCTGGAAAAACGCAGGGCAAAAGCCCAGGGAATTCAGGAACCAGTTTTTTTGAATACCAGAGGCGAAATCGCAGAGGGGGCTGTCTCCAATGTGTTTTTTGTCAAAGACGGACAAATCATGGCGCCACCCCTGTCCTGTGGTATGCTGCCGGGGATTCTGCGGCAGTATTTGTATCAGAACTACGAAATCCATGAGCGGATAATTTTGCCCGGGCAGGTGCCGGAGTTTCAGGAAATGTTTGTGACGAACTCTTTGCTTGGAATTATGCCCGTGAGACAGATGGAGGATTTTGTATTTCCAAGTATGGAGACGGGGCGGAGGTTGAGGGAAGAGTACCGCAGCCGCTATGTTCTCTAGGAACTGGGAAACCATGTATATCCCACATACCCTCTGCATACATTGAGTTAGAGATTTTGTCCTTGCAGGAGGTACGGCATGTACGAAACTTTAACGCCCAAAGAACTGTGCAAAGCCCTGCACACAGATGAAAAAAACGGTTTGTCCGGAGCGGAAGCAGAGAAGCGCCTCCAGCGGGATGGCCAAAATGTGCTGAAAAAAGCCAAAGAGCAGACCGTATGGGATATGATACAGGAACAGATAAACGACCCCATGATTTTCATTCTCTTCATTGCTGCTTCCATTTCCATACTGCTGCGGGAATTCAGCGATACGGGAATTATTCTGGCAGTCATTGCCTTAAATACCACGGTAGGAGTCATACAGGAAGGGAAAGCCAGGAAAGCCATGGAAGCGCTGAAAAAGATGACGGCGCCCTCTGCCATTGTCAAAAGAGACGGCGTGTATCAGAAAATTCCTGCCGCCCGGCTGGTAAAAGGAGACGTGATACAGCTAAAAGCCGGAAATCAGGTGCCCGCAGACCTCCGCCTTTTGCGGGTACAAGGGCTCTCCGTGAATGAATCTGCCCTTACAGGAGAATCCCTGCCGGTTGCAAAGACAGCGGCAGCCATGAGACCGGACCTTCCGGCTGCAGAGAAGCGAAACATGGTTTATATGTCCTGTGAAATTATGAAAGGCAGTGGAGAAGGCATTGTGACGGCCACGGGCATGGACACGGAACTGGGCAAAATTGCGGGTATGATTAACGAGGTTACCGGAGAACTGACGCCGCTGCAGAAACGACTGGGTGACCTGGGGAAACTGCTGAGCATTGTGGCAGTGGTTCTGTGTGCGGCGCTATTTCTTTTGGGGCTGGTGCAGCACAGAAATCTCCTGCAAATGCTTCTCCTTGCCATTTCCCTTGCTGTGGCGGCCATTCCTGAAGGTCTGCCTGCGGTGGTTACCATTGTTCTGGCGCTGGGAGTGGCCCGTATGGTAAAGGTGAATACCATTATCCGCAAGCTGCCCGCAGTGGAAACATTGGGTTCCGTAGGTGTGGTGTGTTCAGATAAAACAGGAACCCTGACGGAAAATAAGATGAAAGTTACGGCTCTTTATGCCAATGATATCATTCTGCCTTTGTCCAGAGTGCGGAAACGGGAATTTCCCAGACTGTTGGAAGGCTTTCTTCTATGTAATAACAGTATGCTGGGAGAACAGGAAATCGGTGATGCCACAGAACTGGCGCTTCTGCATATGGGGAAAGAACTGGGCTATGACCGGGAACTCCTTTTGCAGCAATATCCCCGAACTTTTGAAATCCCTTTTGATTCCGAAAAAAAATATATGGCAAGCGTACACAGAACGGGCGGCTATGAAACGGTTTATGTCAAAGGCGCCTGCGACTATATTCTGGAGAAATGCGCCTTTGTGGAACTGCGGGATGGGACAGAGCCAATGACCCAGGCAAGAAGAATGAAAATCCGTATGGCAATGGAAAGTATGGCAAGAGACGGACTTCGGGTGCTGGCTCTGGCCTATCGTGAACGGGTTTTGGAAAAGACAGAAAAAGGACTTACCGGAAATCTGATTTTTGCAGGAATGGCAGGTATGATTGACCCGCCCAGAAAGGAAACGGCCCAGTCCGTGAAGACGTTGAAGCAGGCAGGAGTACAGGTCGCCATGATTACCGGAGATTACAAGGACACAGCCTTTGCCATAGCCCGGAAGACGGGAATCGCCCAATCTATGGACCAGTGCATTACGGGACAGGAACTGGATGAAATGACCGAAGAGGAATTTGCCGCAAAAATGAAAAATATCCGTGTCTTTGCCAGAGTAACCCCTGCCCATAAGGTAAAAATTGTACAGAGATTCCGAAGAGGAGGAGAAATCGTAGCCATGACCGGGGATGGCGTCAATGATGCGCCTTCTCTCCAGGCGGCGGATATCGGGATTGCCATGGGAAAAAGCGGCACGGACGTGGCAAAAAACGCCGCAGACATGATACTGACGGACGACAATTTTTCTACCATAGAAAAGGCCATGGAAGAGGGACGGAGCATTTATGTAAACATTAAAAAATCCATTCTCTTTCTGCTGTCCTCCAATTTTGGGGAAATTATTACCATGTTTGCCGCAGTTTGCCTGGGACTGCCTACGCCCCTGAAAGCCTGCCACATTCTCTGGGTCAATCTGATTACAGATTCGCTCCCGGCCCTGGCTCTTGGCGTGGACAAAAACGATGCCAAAGCCCTGATGGAAGAAAGTCCCCGAAATCCCCAGGAAGGGCTTTTTGCTCATGGCGGCTGGCTGTTTACTGTGTTTTACGGATTTCTCATAGCGGGCATTACCCTGTATGCCTTTTACAAAGGAGGGCAGACCTATGCCTTTACTGTGCTTGGAGTTTCCCAGCTTTTCCATGCCATTGGCATGAGAGATAAGAATAAATCCATTTTTTCCATGAATCATCTGGAAAATCCCTTTATGATTCTTGCATTCTGCCTGGGGCTGGCGCTCCAGCTTATGGTGACGGAAATTCCCTGCTTCGTGCAGGCCTTTGGAACCGTGCGCCTGTCCTGGGGGCAGTGGCAATTTCTTCTGGGACTCTCCGCAGTACCGCTTCTGATGCATGAACTTCTGCTGATTCCCGGGAAATGCCTTTCGGGGCGAAAAGCGGGCAAGGACTGAAAAACGTTGCTAATACTTTATTATCCTAAATAAAATGCAGGCGTAAGTACAAAAAATTGCATATATAAAAAGTTGGCAAGGCATTTATTGGGTGGAATACGACAAAAATGCAGGAAGTGCTTGACACAAAGTCATATATTGGCATACAATAGGAAGCAACGAATGAAAATAAAATGCCGGGAGGAGAGCCATGACATCTTACAGAGAACTTAGTCAGGAACAGTTGCAGGCCATGAAAGCCGATTTAGAAATGCAGTTTGAAGAAGTGAAAGCAAAAGGATTAAACCTTGATATGTCCAGAGGAAAACCGTCCAAGCAGCAGTTAGAGCTTGCCATGGATATGCTGGAAGAACTGAAAAGCACCGATAAGCTGAAATGCGAAGCAGGAATTGACTGCCGTAACTACGGACTTTTGGACGGAATACCGGAAGCAAGACGCCTGTTAGGTGAAATGACAGAAGTACCCCCTGAAAACATTATTATTTTCGGAAATTCCAGTCTGAACGTGATGTTTGACACCATTTCCCGCTCCATGACTCATGGTGTATGCGGAAGCACTCCTTGGTGCAAGCTGGATAAGGTGAAATTTCTCTGTCCGGTTCCTGGATATGACCGTCACTTCCGTATTACGGAATACTTTGGAATTGAAATGATTAACGTGCCTATGACACCGGAAGGTCCGGATATGGATATGGTAGAAGAACTGGTAAGCACAGACCCGGCTATTAAGGGAATCTGGTGTGTGCCGAAATATTCCAATCCACAGGGATATACCTATTCCACAGACACAGTGAAGCGGTTTGCAAGGCTGAAACCGGCAGCAGAAGATTTCCGTATCTTCTGGGATAATGCATACTGTATTCACCATTTATATGACGACAAACAGGACTTCCTTCTGGAACTTCTGTATGAATGTGAAAAAGCAGGAAATCCGGATATGGTTTACAAATTTGTTTCCACATCCAAAGTCAGCTTCCCGGGTTCCGGTATTGCGGCGGTAGCTGCTTCTCAGAGAAACCTGGATGATTTCCGGAAACATATGTCTGTGCAGACCATTGGACACGACAAGATTAACCAGCTTCGTCATGTGCGCTTTTTCGGCGGCATTGTAGGTATGCACAAGCACATGAAAAAACATGCGGAAATTCTCCGTCCTAAATTTGAAATCGTAGAGCATACACTGGAGAAAGAACTGCAGGGAGCAGAAATCGGTACCTGGACCGCTCCGAGAGGCGGATATTTTATCTCCTTTGAGTCCATGGACGGCTGTGCGAAGAAGATTATTGCAAAGGCAGCGGAAGCAGGCGTGAAGATGACAGACGCAGGAGCTACGTATCCGTACGGAAACGACCCTCATGACAGCAATATTCGTATTGCGCCAAGTTTCCCGACTGTGGAAGAGTTGAAGCTGGCTACAGAAATTTTTGTGCTCAGCGTGAAACTGGTGAGCATTGAGAAGATTTTAGAAGAGATGGCGGCATAAAGAGAAGAGAGCAGCAGAGAAGAACCCCCCCGTGAGTTTGTACCTCATGGGGGCTTTTCCTTAACTCCAATGTATTGCACAGTCCACCAGATGATAAGTAATAATAAGACCAATCAGGAATTTCAGCACTCTTCATATTGGTATATCCGGAAAAATGTGTTATACTGAAACGCACAGAAAGAAATAAGGGGTAGATAAATATGGCAAAAAAGAAAACAAAGAAACGCAACTATAAAAAAGCCAAGAAAATCGTGCTGGGTATTCTGATTGCCTATATTGTAGTGCTGGCAGTTGTTTACGCAGGCGGAGTGTTCTATTATTCCGGGCACTTTTATCCCGGCTCTAAGATTAACGGGCTAGACAGCGCCGGAAAGACTGTAGAAGAGGTGGAACGTGATATAGAAGGCCAGATTGCCTCCTATGAATTGGTAATTCAGGAGCGGGAGGACAAGACGGAAAGTATTACAGCATCCCAAATCCGGATGAAATACGAAAATGACGGCACTGTGAAAAAATTGAAAAAGCAGCAGAATCCATTTACCTGGTTTTTGTCCTTTGCACATCAAAAGGATTATACCATGTCAGCAGCAACTTCTTACAGTGAAGAGGCGCTGAACCAGGCTGTAGAAGCTCTGGATTGCATGCAGGACGCCAATATGGTGAAGCCTGTGGACGCACATCTGGAAGTTACGGAAAACGGCTATGAAATCATTCCGGAAACCCAGGGTACAGAACTTGACAAGGATAAGGTGAAGGAAGCTGTCAAAAATTCCATTGAAAGCGGCGCACAGGAGGTTAATCTGGACGAAGCAGGCTGCTATACAAGCCCTTCTGTTCTAAGTACAGATGAAAACCTGGCAAAAGAGAGAAACCAGGGAAATGCATTCCTGAATGTAACGGTGACTGTGGATTTTGCAGACCGTCAGGAAGTTATCAATAAAGATGTAATGAAAGACTGGCTCACAACAGATGACAGCGGAAATGTAACATTAGATGAAGCCAAGGTGAAGGAATATGTGCAGCAGTTGAAATATAAGTACGATACCTTCGGAAGTTCCCGTCAGTTTAAGACAGCTACGGGAGAGACCATTACCGTATCGGGAGGGGATTACGGCTGGCTTATTGCACCTAATGACACTACTGCGAAAATTATCGAAGCAATCAAAAGCGGACAGTCCCAGACCATTGAGCCGGAATACACTTATACCGGCTACCACAGAGAGACAGATGAAATCGGCAATACCTATGTAGAAATCAGTCTCTCCAAGCAGCATATGTGGTTCTTTAAGGACGGACAGCTTCTGGTAGATACCGATGTGGTAACCGGAAATCACAACAAGGGATGGGATACCCATACCGGTGTATACGCCATTATGTACAAAGAGCGTGACGCAACTCTGGTAGGAGAAGACTACAGTTCTCCGGTAAAATACTGGATGCCGTTCTATGCCAATACGGGTATTCATGACGCAAGCTGGAGAAGCAGCTTCGGCGGTTCGGAGTATCTGAACAATGGTTCCCACGGTTGTGTGAATACACCGCCTGCCAATGCAGAAAAGATTTTCAATAACATTGAAAAAGGGGTTCCCGTAGTGGTATATTGAGATAGTATGCAAGCATAAGAAAAATCCAATCAAAGGAGTTTGAGATATGAAGATAGTAGTTTTAGCAGGAGGAAACAGTACAGAGAGAGAGGTTTCCATTGCATCGGGACAGGGAATCTGCAAAGCCTTGAGAGAGAGAAATCACCGTGCCATTATGATTGACCCGTATTTCGGCAGAGAGACGCTGGAGGAAGATTTATTTCCGGCAGAATATGACATAGAAAAAGAAGCAGAGCAAATGCACAGAAACAGCGCCGGACTGGAAGCAACCATGAAATCCCGCAGAGGCTTTTTTGGCCCCAATGTACTGTCGGTATGTGAAAAAGCAGACATTGTATTTCTGGCTCTTCATGGTTCCAACGGAGAGGATGGAAAGGTGCAGTCTGTGTTGGACTTAATGGGTATTAAATACACAGGCTCGAATCCTTTAAGCAGCGGCATGGCCATGGACAAAGGCATTACGAAAATGGTATTTGAAGCCAAAGGTGTTCCTACACCAAAGGGAATCACTCTGGAAAAGGGAGACAACAGCCGTCTTACTGACTACGGCATGGAGTTTCCGGTGGTTGTGAAACCGTGCTGCGGTGGTTCCAGTGTAGGCGTATTTATTGTAAAGAATGAATCAGAGTATGCCCAGGCTCTTTTAGAAGCTTTTTCCTATGAGGATAAGGTGGTTGTAGAGCAGTATATTACAGGAAGAGAATTTTCTGTGGCCGTTGTGGACGGCAAGGCCTATCCGGTTATCGAAATCGCACCTCTGCAGGGCTTTTACGATTATAAAAATAAATATCAGGCAGGCTCCTGCGTGGAAACCTGTCCGGCGGAAATTTCTGCGTCACTGACAAAGGAAATGCAGCGTTATGCGGAACAGGGCTATGAAGCACTGAAACTGCAGGCCTACGCCAGACTGGACTTTATTATGGACGAAGAGGGAAATATGTACTGTCTGGAAGCGAATACTCTGCCGGGGATGACACCTACCAGCCTGATTCCTCAGGAAGCGAAAGTCATTGGAATGAATTATCCTCAGTTGTGCGAAAAACTCATTGAGGTTTCTCTGAAAAAATATCAGTAAGGGGGCATAAGCCATGAAAAATCTCACGTTAGAGCACATCGCAGAAGCCTGCGGCGGCATTTACCGGGGAACAGAGGAGCAGAAAAAAGAGGAAGTTACCTGTATCTTTACGGACAGCAGAAAAGCAGAAAAGGGCGGTCTTTTCGTACCCATTAAAGGAGCCAGAGCGGACGGACACGCTTTCATTGAGCAGGTCATGAAGCAGGGAGCCCTGGCCACATTGTCAGAAAAGGATTTGGGAGAGCAGCCCTATCCCTATATTCAGGTGAAGTCTTCCCTTACCGCAGTGAAAGACATTGCAGAATATTATCTGAAACAGCTTTCCATCCCCGTTGTGGGAATTACGGGAAGCGTGGGAAAGACCAGCACAAAGGAAATGATTGCAGCCGTTCTTTCTCAGAAATACAATACACTGAAGACCCAGGGGAATTTTAACAATGAGCTGGGACTTCCACTGACGGTATTCCGACTGCGGGATGAGCATGAAATGGCAGTGCTGGAAATGGGTATCAGCGATTTTGGAGAAATGCACCGGCTGGCGAAGATTGCCAGACCGGATACTTGCGTGATTACCAACATTGGTCTGTGTCATCTGGAATTTCTCAAATCCAGAGACGGTATTTTAAAGGCCAAGACGGAAATTTTTGATTATCTGCGGGAAGACGGTCACATTCTTTTAAACGGAGATGACGATAAACTGGTAACCGTACAGGAAGTAAAAGGGATTCAGCCGGTATTTTTCGGGATTGAGAATCACCAGGGTATCTGGGCAGATGAAATCAAGCCGGAAGGTTTGAAGGGCATTTCCTGCCGGATTCATGCAGGTGAGGACAGTTTTGCCGTGCTCATTCCGATTCCCGGTCATCATATGGTTTACAATGCCCTTGCAGGAACAGCCGTGGGTCTGACCTATGGTTTAACCTTGGAGGAAATCAAGGCAGGAATTGAAAGTCTGCAGCCGGTCAGCGGAAGATTTCACATTATGGAAACCGACCGTTATACAGTGATAGACGACTGTTATAATGCAAATCCGGTTTCCATGCGGGCGTCTCTGGATGTACTGGCAGACGCTTTGGGCAGGAAAGTGGCGCTGCTGGGCGACATGGGAGAACTGGGGGCTGATGAAGTGGAAATGCACCGGGAGGTAGGCGAATACGCGGTGTCCAAAGACATTGATGTGCTGCTTTGCGTAGGTGATTTGTCTGCCCATATGGCCAATGCGGCGAAGGCGAAAGCGCCGGATAAAGAAGTGCTGCACTTTGCAGATAAAGAAGCCTTGCTGGCGCAGCTTTTCCAGATTCTAAAAAAGGGAGATACCATTCTGGTAAAGGCATCTCATTTTATGGAATTCGGTAAGCTGGTGGAAGCGCTGTCAGAGAAAACGGTTTGAAAATTTCCCTGATACAAAGTTGGATAGAAGAATTTACAAGAAGAATATTTATGTCTTTTCCATGCAGTGGTATGTTGGAGGCATAGATATTCTTTTTTTATAAAAATACATTGCGTTATGATAAATACTTTGTAATTCTTGCGAAATGCTTTGTTTTCTGTTATAATTTCAGGAGCGTGCATGGCTGTATGGCTATGGAAGATACTATAATATAAGGAGGACATGATATATGCTGAATGATATTTTAAGTGCAGTAAATGACTTTATGTATACCTATCTGTTATTGTTTCTGTTGGTAGGAACGGGCATTTACTTTACGGTTCGTACGCGTTTTGTACAGGTAAGGCTTCTGAAGGAGTCCTTTCGTGTATTAAAGGAAAAGGCAGGAGAAGAAAATGGGAAGAAACAGGTTTCTTCTTTTCAGGCTCTGATGATTTCCACAGCTTCCCGGGTGGGAACGGGAAATATTGCCGGAATTGCTACTGCTATAGCAGCGGGAGGCGCAGGTGCAGTGTTCTGGATGTGGCTTATGGCTGTAATCGGAGGCGCGTCTGCATTTGTTGAAAGTACCCTGGCACAGGTTTATAAGGTAAAGGATAAAGATGAATTTCGAGGGGGCCCTTCTTACTACATGGAAAAGGCTCTGGGAAAACGGTGGGTTGGCATTCTGTTTTCCATCCTGTTGATTATCTGTTTTGCCTATGGATTTAATGGGCTGCAGTCCTTTAACATGTCATCCTCTCTGGAATATTACATTCCGGGATACAGCGATACCATTTATCCAATGATAGTAGGACTCGTTCTTGCAGCAGGTACAGCTTTTGTTATTTTCGGAGGCGTACACAGAATCGGCTTTATTACATCTGTGCTTGTGCCTATTATGGCAGGTACTTATCTGCTTATCGGACTTGTTACGATTTTAATGAATCTTACGGAACTGCCTCATGTGTTTTCCATGATTCTGTCTCAGGCCTTTGATTTGCAGGCTTTTGCAGGAGGAATGGCCGGAAGCGCAGTGGTTATCGGTATTAAGAGAGGTCTTTTTTCTAATGAAGCGGGTATGGGAAGCGCGCCCAATGCTTCTGCGAGCGCGTCTGTCAGCCATCCGGCGAAACAGGGAATGGTGCAGGTTCTGTCTGTTTTCATTGATACACTGCTGATTTGCTCTGCTACGGCTATGATGGTGCTTCTTTCAGGTGTGCAGGGAGAACCTGGTGTATTGGATGGCATTCCTTTTGTACAGAAAGCCATTTCTGCAAATGTGGGAACCTGGGGCATTCATTTTATTACACTTTCTATTTTTGCCTTTGCCTTCAGCAGTTTGATTGGAAATTATTACTATGCAGAGTCCAATATTCTGTTTATTAAGAACAATAAGACTTTGCTTCTGATTTTCAGAATTAGCTGTCTGGTGGCAGTATTTCTGGGAGCCCAGGCAGATTTCTCCATGATGTGGAATATTGCGGATATTACTATGGGCTGCATGGCTACTGTGAATATTCTGGTAATACTGATTCTGGGAAATACGGCTGTGAAGGTATTAAAGGACTACGAGAAACAGAGAAAAGAAGGAAAAGAGCCTGTATTTAAGGCAAAAGATGTAGGGATTGAGCATACGGACTGCTGGTAAAAACCCTATTTTATAAAGAATGAGCAACTGCCCTGCAGCGGCATATTTTCAGGAAAAGCTTTGTTCTGAAATGTGCTGCTGCAGGGCAGTTTTTTATTCTGTCAAACCACGGTTCTTTTTCAGTGTTTCCAGAATGATATTCTGAGTATATGCACCCAGATGTTTTTTGTCTTCTTTGTCCAACTGGTCCGGATACACAGGCTTGCAGTATTCCACGACGACCTTGCAAGGCTTGATTTTCGGGAAATGGGACTCGAAAATTTCTGCAGAATTGCTAATGGCAATGGGCACAATAGGACAACCTGCTTTGGTGGCAATTTTGAAACTTCCGTCATGAAAAGGCAGCAGTTCCAGTTCATCCTTTCCTTTGTTGCGGGTTCCTTCCGGGAAAATGCAGATGGAAATCCCGCTTTTTACTTTCTCAATAGCGGTAAGAATCGTTTTCATTCCGGCTTTAATGTCCTGTCTGTCCAGAAACAGGCAGTGCAGATAACGCATCCAGATAGAAAGCAGAGGGATAGGCTCCATTTCTTTTTTTGCCACATAGCCGGTCAAATCCGGGCAGAGCACATAGGTCAGCAGAATATCAAAGAAACTTCTGTGGTTTCCGATATAGAGTACCGCCTGGTCTTTCGGGACATTTTCGTGTCCGATAACGGTGATGTCAGCGCCGGTTACCTTTAAGATAAAGCAAAATACCGCCTGGATGATGCGCAGGGAACTGATGTCCTTGGCACGTTTGTTAAATTTTCCGATGACCCATTCCACCAGAAGGATAGGAATGGATAAAACCAGGTATCCGATGACACAGATACATACAAGAATAAATCGCAGCATGATAAGTACCTTTTCCTTTTTGATAATGTAATGTTAAGAATATTTTGTGAAATACTTTTATTATAATGAATGCGCAAGGGATATGCAAGGGAAAACACCATATGTGGCAGCCTGTATTTGTTTTTTCTGTTATATTTTCTCTCTGCCCCGCATACATTTAGGATAAGGCTAGTAAAGTGAAGGCGGCAAATCATGGGAAAAAGGACAGCAGGGCTTTTGTTACTGGTGCTGTTTTCCTGCTTTTTGTATGGCTGCAGTATTGAAAAAGTAAGGGCAGGGGACGGAATAAAGCCGGAATATACGGTGATGAAAGAGGCGGATTTTCCGGAAAAGGTGAAGGAACTGATTGCCAAGAATCAGGAAACAGAATTTCAGATGACCTATCAGGACGCGGGCTATCTCTATCTGCTGAAGGGATACGGAAAGCAGGAAACCGGTGGATACAGTATACAGATTGAGGATTTGTCTCTCTGGGAAAATGCCATTCACCTGCAGACGGTGCTTATAGGCCCCAAGGACGGGGAAGAACTGAAAGAAGAGCCTTCGTATCCTTGTCTGGTGGTGAAGATGAAATACCGGGAAGAACCGGTCATATTTGAATAGAAAAGGGGTTAAGGTGTGGAACTGATAAAGAAAAAGGTAAGAATGTTAAAAAGAAAATGTGAAGCAGTCAGTCAGATTACGTTTGATGAAGATTTGAATGTGCCGGACGTGAAACCGGACATCGGCAGAATGATTCAAAAAAAGGGTGATATTCAAATTGAGGATATTCAGATTTCAGAGGGAAGAGCATATATTACCGGCGCTTTGGCGGTCTGCCTTTTGTATGTCAGTGACAGCCAGGAACGGAAAATACAAAGCCTTATGGGGACTCTGCGCATAGGAGAGACGTTGAATCTGGAAGGGCTGGAAAATGGAGACAAGGTACAGCTGAAATGGGATATTGAAGATTTGAGCGTGCAGCTGATTCATTCCCGAAAACTGAATATTAAGGCGTTGGTGACATTTACAGCCTATGTGGAAGAAATGCTGGAGACCGCCCTGCCCATCAGCGTGGAGGATGAGGAAATTTCTAAGAAAAAACAGGAGATTTCCGTTATGGGGGCGGCTGTACATAAAAAAGACACCATGCGGGTAAAAGAAGACATAGCTTTAAGTTCCAACAAGCCGGATATTTATGAACTGCTGTGGAATACGGTAGAAATTCGCGGGCTGGATATTCGGGCAGAAAATGACAAAATCGGAGTGAAGGGTGAACTTTTTGTTTTTGCCCTTTACAGCGGCAATGATGACAACAATTCCCTTCAGTGGCTGGAACATTCGGTGCCCTTTTATGAAGAGGTGGAATGTCCGGGCTGCAGCAGTGACATGATTCCCAACGTGGAAATTGCAGTGCCCCAAAGTGATTTAAAGGTGAAACAGGACGAGGACGGAGAAGAACGGATTATCAGCGTGGATACAGTGCTGGAGCTGGAAATGAAGATTTATGAGGAGGAAGAATTGTCTCTGCTTATGGACGTATACACCCCGGTACGGGACTGCCAGGCCATACGGGAAAAGCAGAAGCTGGAAAACCTGCTGGTGAAGAATTTTTCCAAATGTAAAGTCAATGACCGGATAAAGACGGAGAACAGCCAGGGGAAAATTCTGCAAATCTGCCACAGTGACGGCAATGTAAAGGTAGACAGTACCCGGATTGTGGAAAACGGCATAGAGACGGAAGGTGTAGTACGGGTGCGGATTCTGTACATTGTCAGCGATGATGAAATGCCTTTTTATGCCATGGAAACCATGATACCTTTTACTCATGTCATTGAGGCGAAAGGCATCAACGAGCAGTGTGTTTACCATTTGCGGACAGATTTGGAACAGCTTTCCACCACCATGATTGACAGCGACGAAATCGAAGTGAAGATTGTGATGAATCTTAATGCGCTGGTGATGAATCAGACGGAAATGGGGATTATCCGGGAAATTGAAGAGCGGGAGCTGGACCGGGAAAAGCTGAGAAGCATGCCCGGAATCGTGGGGTATCAGGTGCAGCAGGGCGATACCCTGTGGGATATTGCCAAGAAATTTTATACTACCATTGAGAATATTATGGAACTAAACGGGCTGGAGAGTGAGGAAGTGAAACCGGGGGACAGTCTGTTATTGATGAAAAAGGTGGAGAGATAGAGTGCAGGAAGCCGTCGGCTATTGAAGTAGTCGGCGGCTTCCTGCGTCATCTTTAAGGAGACTGGTTTTCGAGAATTTTTTGAAGTTCAAACATGTCGTTTATGTTTAAATAGGTTACCAGTCCATTGGTGTCCAGTTGTGCACTTGCCTCTATTTGCAGTATTTCTACATTTGCATGGATGTCTTTTACCTGTGTTGTCCAACAGAGCTCATAGTAATCGTTCTTATGGTCTATGGACAAATCTTTTATCTG